>NZ_WFVX01000040.1:0-15609 GCF_015491435.1 Thermosulfurimonas sp. | reverse complement strand
GGCCCGGGCTCCGCGGCGAAAGACCGGCCGGGAGGCCTCGCCGAAAAGAAAGAGCCCGGCCCAGAGGACCGGGCTCCTTACCGTGTCCCCTCCGTAAAGGTCGGCCCCGTAGGTGGAAAGGGCCTGAACCAGCCCCCCGTAAAATTCTTCTATCCAGGGGATCTCCGGGGGCCGGGGAAGCCCCAGAATGAGGAGGGCCCCCTCCGGCCGGCCTCCCATAGCCGCTATGTCGCTCAGGTTAACCGCAGCCAGTTTCCATCCCAGGGCCCGGGCGGGAAAATAACGCGAACGGAAGTGGATCCCCTCCACCAGGGCATCGGCGGTGAAGAGTCGATAACCCCGCCCTCCCTGCAGAACCGCGCAGTCTTCCTCTGCGGTTCGCACCGCCGGAGGGGCCTGCCGGAGATAACGGGAAACCAGTTCCAGAAACCTTTCCTCGTTCATCTCTGTCCGGCCAGGAGTTCGCGCTCGCTGAAGAAAAAGGCGATCTCCCGGGCCGCGGATTCCGGACTGTCCGAACCATGAACGGTGTTTTTCTCCTTATCCAAGCCCAGGGACTTGCGGATGGTGCCCTCGGCCGCTTCCGCCGGGTTGGTGGCCCCCATGATCTCCCGGCATCGGGAAATGGCGTTCTCCCCCTCCAGGACCAGGGCCACAATGGGCCCGGAGGACATGTAATCGGTAAGACTATCGTAAAAAGGTTTATCCCGATGTACATTATAGAATTCCTGGGCCTCTTTCTTACTGAGACGGAGCATTTTCATGGCGATTATCTTAAGACCGGCCTGTTCAAAGAAACGAAGGACCTCGCCGATGAGGTTTCGGGACACACCATCGGGTTTAACCAGAGCCAGCGTGCGTTCCATAATTTCCCCTCCTGGTTGGATTTTTTGGGCCTTTTTTCATACCAGAAAAAAGGGATCTTGTCATGGGAGGAGAATTTGGATATAAATCCCCAGACCCGAGGAAGGAGGTGGGGGTGGTCAAGAGGAATTTTAACCTGGATGCCTATATCTGCCACTTACTTTGTCGGGCTCCTTCCTGGCCTTTTCCCCGTCTGCACAAGGAAATCCTGCGGTCCCTCAAAAAACTTACCGGAAGTCAGCTGGCGGCTATAGGTTTCTGGGACGAGAGCAAGGGATGCTGGTGCTTTCCGGATTTCATCCGGCCCACCTTTCGCACCTGCCAGATGAGGGGGAGGGCCTGGTTCCCGTCTCTGGGAGGGGTCTTCGAGAAGGCCTTTCGCGAAAGACGCACTTACATCAGCAACGATCTGAGCCGGGACCCCTATCATCAGGGGCTTCCCTCCGGCCACCTGCCCATAAAGAGGGTGGCCATTCGTCCCATTCTGGTGGAGGATCGGGTTCAGGGGGTAGCCATCGTGGCCAATTCTCCGCGTCCTTACGGTGAAAGGGAAAAGGAGGTCATCGAAAAACTCAGTTCCTTTTATGCCTTTCTTCTCAAGGCCAAGGAGGAGGAAATTTCCCTGGGGGAGAGCCGGGTCCTGGAGACCCAGAAGGCCAAGATTCTGAATCTCCTGGTGGGGAACCTGGCCCACAAGTTCAACAATCTCTTAAACGTGATCTGGACCTCGCTGGAGCTCACCAAGATCAAAAGGGAGATGGAATTAAAGCCTTTCCTACACAAAGCGGAAAAGGCCACCCGGGAGCTTTCCTATCTGGTGAGGCAGCTCCTTCTCTACGCCCGGGGGGAATGTCTGGGCCGCAAGGAGATCGATCTTACCCGGTTTTTACCCCAGATCTTCTGTTTTCTGCGCAGTATGCTTCCTCCCTCCATCCGTCTGGTCACCCGGGTGCACCGGGATCTACCCCCGGTAAGGATCGATCCCATGGCCCTGGAACATATCCTGGTGAACCTGGTGGCCAACGCGGTGGAGGCCTACGGGGACCAACCCGGGGTCATTAGCGTGACCCTGGGGGTGACGGAGAAACACCGGCATCTTCTCGAGAGCCGGAGTCCTTATCGGGTACGGCTGTGCAGCGGGGTCCGGGCCTATCGCTGGCTGAGCATCAAGGTAAGGGATAAGGGGCCGGGGATCCCTCCGGAGGAACTTTCCCGGGTCACCGAACCCTTTTATTCCACCAAGGGCCTGGGTCGGGGGCTGGGTCTGGCCGCGGTGCGTAACATCCTCTGGGCCCACGAAGGCTGTCTCTCCATATATTCTCGTCCGGGGGAGGGTACGGAGTTCAAGATCCTCTTACCGGTGAACGGGAGGGAAGGAGCATGAAGATCCTCCTTGTGGATGACGAGATCCTCCTGGGAGAAACCCTGAAGGAACTCCTGTGTATGATGGGGCACGAGGTCTTTTATGCCCCCGATGCCCGGAGAGCCCGGGAGATCCTGGCCCGCTACGGCCCGGAAATCGGTCTGGCCATCGTGGATATAATGCTTCCTGGTACCAGCGGCTCGGAACTGGCCCACTGGATCCGCCGGACCTATCCACACATGCGGGTCATCTGCATCACCGGCTATACCCCTATTCCCGAACCCGAGCCCTGTGGAGGCGGGGTGCCGGTCATCTTCAAGCCCTTCTCGGTGGAAGAATTAAGACCTTATTTACAATGAGAAAGAAGGGGGGCGCGGTGGCCCCCCTTCAGAAGCTTTAGATGTCGAAGTAGAGATAGAACTCGTAGGGATGGGGCCGCAGACGGACCTGATCGGCCTCGTTCTCCCGCTTGTACCGGATCCAGGTTTCGATGAGATCCTCGGTGAAGACCCCGCCCTTGAGCAGGAAGTCGTGATCTTCTTCCAGGGCCTGCAGGGCCTCCTCCAGTGAGGCCGGAGTGGTGGGAATATTCTTCAGTTCCTCCGGAGGCAGGCTGTAGAGGTCCTTGTCCATGGGTTCTCCGGGATCGATCCGGTTTTCGATGCCATCCAGGGCCGCCATGAGCATGGCCGCAAAGGCCAGGTAACCGTTACAGGAGGGATCCGGCGTCCGGAACTCGATCCGCTTGGCCTTGGGGCTGGGGCTGTACATGGGGATCCGGATGGCCGCGGAACGGTTCCGGCTGGAATAACACAGGTTGACCGGGGCCTCAAATCCCGGAGTGAGCCGCTTGTAGGAGTTGGTGGTGGGGTTGGTGAAGGCACAGATGGCCCGACAGTGTTTGAGAATGCCCCCGATGGCGTAAAGAGCGATCTCGGAAAGACCGGCGTAACGGTCCCCGGCGAAGACGTTGGTATCGCCCTTCCAGATGCTGAAGTGGGTGTGCATTCCCGAACCATTGTCGCCGAAGATGGGCTTGGGCATGAAGGTTACGGTCTTGCCGTGCTTGTAGGCCACGTTCTTGAGGATGTACTTGAACCACATGAGGTTGTCACCCATCTTGACCAGCGGGGCGTAACGCATGTCGATTTCGGCCTGTCCGGCGGTGGCCACCTCGTGGTGGTGACACTCCACCTCGATCCCCACCTTCTGGAGATAGAGGGTCATCTCCGTACGCAGGTCCTGGAACTTATCCGAGGGAGGAACCGGGAAGTACCCTTCTTTGTGCCGGGGTTTGTAACCCAGGTTGGGGTTTTCCTCCCGTCCGGAGTTCCAGATTCCCTCGATGGAGTCCACAAAATAGTAGGAATAATGGGCCGCGGAGTCGTACCGGATGTCGTCGAAGATGAAGAACTCGGCCTCGGGCCCGAAATAGGCCGTGTCCCCGATGCCCGTGCTCTTCAGGTAAGCCTCGGCCTTCTGGGCCACGTACCGGGGATCCCGGGAATAAAGCTCCCGGGTAATGGGGTCCATTACGTTACAGATGAGAGAAAGGGTGGGTACCTCGCAGAAGGGATCCAGCACCGCGGTGTTGGGATCCGGCACCACGATCATGTCGCTCTCGTGGATCTCCTGCCAGCCCCGGATGGAGGACCCGTCGAAACCGAACCCCTCCTCAAAGGACTCCTCGGTGAGCTGTTCAATGGGCACACTGAAGTGCTGCCAGATACCCGGAAGATCCAGAAACTTGAGATCTACCATCTTTACCCCGTTCTTACGCGCAAACTCCAGGACTTCTTTGGGCGTCATGATGCAACCTCCTTTAGTTGGTTTTGTATTTTTTGTTGCAATCTCTCGGCCTCTTCGGCCGGAAGCTTTTCCCCTTCCCGGGTCTGGAGGTAAAAGATCTGCACTGCCAGATCCTCCTTTTCCGATACCAGGGCCTTGCCGATCATAAACCCACTTTTGGTTATTACATTAGCTATGCGGTAAAGTAAAGAAGGTTTTTCCGGGGTATAGATTTCGAGAAGGGTATAAAAGTCGGAGCTCTCCTGGTCCACCCGGACCTCGGAATGGGGTTCCCTTTGAATGCGTGGTTCCAGGGAAAGGAGGGCTCCGGTCCTGCGGGAGATCAGCCCTTCCAGATCTTCCTCTCCCCGAAGGACCTTTCGGAAGAGGGAACTCCATTTTCGGAGTTCGGCCTCCGGGGACAGGGGTTCCACCAGAAACTCATCCACCGCCAGTCCCTGGGGCCAGGTGAAGGCCCGGACCCTGCGAATGCGAAAACCCGCGGCCAGGAAACTTCCGCAGAGATCGGCCAGGAGCCCGGGACGATCTCCGGAGACCACGAAAACGGCCCGCCCCTCGCGAAACGGGATTTCCTCCACCAGGAAATCCGGGGTTTCCTCCTGAAAGGTCTGAACCAGGGCACAGATGCGCTTGAGTACCGGGAGGTCATAGATCTCCAGCTGGGGCAGGGGAATGCTTTCCGCGAGCTTCCGGGATACCTCCGCTAGGAGCCTTTCCCTTTTGGCCGCCAGATCCACGGCGGCCCCGGGACGGGCCTCAAGGACCTTGCGGACCTTATGGTAGAGCTCTTCCAGGAGCTCAGCCTTCCAGGAGGTGAGAGCCCGGGGACCGGTGGCCCGGGCGTCGGCCAGGGTCAGGAGATAAAGGGCGGCAAGACGCCTCACCGTCCCCACCCGGAGAGCCACCTCTTCGGCCACCTTTTCCTCGGCCAGATCCCGACGCAGGGCCGTGTCAAAGAGCAGGAGGTGTTCCCGCACCAGAAAGACGATCTCCTCGGTTTCCTCGGGACTAAATCCGAAGCGCCCGGTCAGGGTCTTTACCTTTTCGGCCCCGGCCCGGGCATGCTGGGGTTCTCCCTTGGCGATGTCGTGAACCAAAGCCGCGAAGTAAAGGACCCGGGGATCCCGGACTTCCCTCCAGAGTTCCGGCCGTTCCTCCCGGAGCCGGTGCAGAGCCTCTACGGTAAGGAAGAGGTGTTCGTCCAGGGCGTAAAGATGATAGAGATCATACTGGACTTTTCCCTGGATCTTCCGAAATTCGGGCAGGAGATGAAAGAGGACCCCGGTGGTGCGCAGGGTACGGAGCATGGTCAGACTGTGTCTTTCGGTGAGGAGGTGAGGGAAGATCCGGGAGAGTTCCTGCAATTCCTCCTCCCGAAAAACCCGCCCCCGGAGATATTTGCGGAGGTCCCGGCTGAGGGGGCGTCCTTCTCGAGCCTGGATCTGAAAGATCTCCCGCAGAAAGGCCGGACCGGAGACCGCAAGCTTAAAGGGGATACGATGGACCCCCTGGGGAAAATAGAGGTCCTCGATAAAGTCCATGAGATCTTCCACCGTTTCCCGGATCACCGCAAAGGTCCGGAAAAGGTCGGAGATAAAGTTTTCGGTTCCGGAACGATCGGCCCCGTATCCCAGCCGGCGGGCTATCTCCGGCTGGTATTCCATGTAGAGGCGATCCACCTTCCTCTGACAGAAATGGTGAAGGGTATCTCTTACCTGATGGAGGAAGTTTACCGCTTCCCGGAGCCGGGCCGCCTCTTCCGGGGTGAGGAAACCCACCCGAACCAGGTCTTCCGGGGACTCCAGGCCGAAGACGATCCTCCCGGCCCAGAGCAGAAACTGGTAATCCCGTAAGCCCCCGGGCCCGTCTTTGAGGTGGGGTTCCAGGAAATAGATTTCCTCTCCCACCCGAGCCAGCCGTTGCTCCCGCATGTTCTTCAGGCGGAGATAGATCTCCTTGGTTCGACCGGAAATAAGCCGCTGGAACCCCCGGGTCAGTTCCTCGAAGAGGTCCCGGGAACCGTAGATCAGCCGGGCCGAAAGAAGGGCGGTGAGAAAGGTGGGATCCTGCAGGGCAAAATCCAGGGCCTCTTTGGGGGTGAAGATACGATAGGTGACCTCAAAGCCGTAATCCCACAGGGGATAGATTAAACGCTGCAAAAAGAGCGCGAGATCCTTTTCCGCAAGCCCGGCATGGAGAAAGAGAAGATCCACATCGGAGCCGGCACAGAGATAACCCTCTCCGTAACCCCCCAGGGCCACCAGGGCCAGACTGCCCTCCAGCCCGGCCCTTTCCCGAAAAAGAGGATCCCACAAATCTTTCACAAATTTGTCAAAGTATATGCAGCGTTCCCTGGGGGTACCCTCCGTCTCGATCCCGGCCAGCACGTCTAAAGGGCCTCTTCTCCTTTCTCTCCGGTGCGGATACGGATGGCTTCCTCGATAGGATAGATGAAGATCTTCCCGTCGCCGATCTTCCCGGTGCGGGCGCTTTTTATGATCGCCTCCACCACCCGTTCCACCATCTCATCCGGCACCACGATCTCCATCTTGATCTTGGGCAGGAAGTCCACCACGTATTCCGCCCCGCGGTAGATTTCTTGATGTCCCTTCTGTCGGCCGAACCCCTTTACCTCGGTCACCGTCATCCCCTGGACCCCTACCTCGGCCAGGGCCTCCTTGACCTCTTCCAGCTTAAAGGGTTTGATAATGGCCTCGATCTTCTTCATCACCACCTCCTTCTAAGGGATTTTTAGCAAGATAGGTGCCTATCCTGTCCCGAGCCTCTCCGGGGAAACCTGCGCAAACTCAAAGGTAAATCCTTTCCCCCTCCGGGAAGGAGTCCGCCTTTTCTTTACGAAATTGTAAACCCTCTGAAACTTTTTTCACATTTGTGGTAATATCGGAGCCGTCGGGATAGACTCCCAGGACCAGTCCCTCCAGATAGAGGCGGGAGTAGTCGTCATAGCGGAAGGAGAAGAGGTAGCCCTCGGTGAGGATCCGGGTCTGGAGATGGATCAGGCAGGTCTTGCGGAAGGTTTCGGCCCGGATGTAGTTTTGCACCAGCAGCCCCTCCTCTCCCGGGGTCTTTTCCAGGAGTAGCCAGGGTTCGATGCGATCCCGGGGTACGCATCCCACGATTTTGATCCTGGTGGCCCGGCGCGGGGGATGACGGGCGGAATCCTTGAGATAAAGCTCGCCCTGGTCATCGAAGTAAACCTCGCGAAAGGGGGCCCGGTGTCCGAAGACCGGAAAGGGGAGGCGATACTTCAGGGCCAGGTCGTAAAGCCTCACCCGAAGATTGCGGGGAGAGGGAGAGATCAGATGTCCCTCATGGGCCCGGGACAGAAGGTCCTCCCAGAAACGGGCCTCCAGTTCTTCCTTTTCCCGCAGGGACCTGCTCAGCCGGAGAAGGAGTTCCTGGATCTTGTTGCGAAGCGTGCGGCGGGAGAGTCTGCGAATATAGGCCTGACGATAGCGTCGAAAGGATTCGGGATTCTTGGCCAGGTTGAGGGCCTCGAAGGCCAGGTTCAGTTCCAGGGCCTTTTCCCCGGAACCGCCGGGAAGATCCGGATGGTGGACCTGCTGAAGGGTGCGATAGCAGGCCTTGACCAGCCGGAAGAGGCTCTCTTCGTCCAGTTCTTTTACTATCTGGGGCGATAGCCCCAGTATTTCAAAGGGATTGCGCCGCATGATATACCATTTTAAGGCCTATCCGGCTCCGGGGGAAGGCATCTCTTGATCACCGGAATCAGCAGCAGAGGGGGAAGGGAGATCCAGAAGGTGAGGAAGAAGAAGCCCGCATATCCCAGGGCCTGGGCGCCGTAGCCCCCGGTGGCCCGGGCCAGGGTGAAGGAAAGGCTAAAGAGGGTGGAGAGCAGGGCATATTGACTGGCGCTCATGTCCTTGCGGCAGAGACGCATCAGGAAGGCCAGAAAGGCCGCGGTCCCTAGCCCGCCGGTAAAGCTCTCCACCAGCGAGGCCGCGTAAACCGCATATTTTCCCGAAGAGGGCAGGGCTGCATAGGCATACCCCAGGTTGGAAACGGACTGAGACATCCCCAGCATCCAGAGGGCCCGAAAAAGCCCCAGCCGCCGAACCAGCCCCCCGCCGATAAGCGACCCCAGAATGGTGGCCACCGTGCCCAGCGTTCCGGAAATCAATCCGATCTCCAGCCGACTGAACCCCCGGTCCACCCAGAAGGGATAGATCATGGACCCCATGGTGGCATCGCCGATCTTAAAGGTCAGAACAAAAAGGAGGAAGACCCAGGCGTGCTCCCTGTTGAGAAAATCCTTTAAGGGTTCAATGTATTGTTTGATTATGCTGCTACTTTTTTTGCTCTTTGAGGGAAAGTGTAGGTCGGGCCAGAGGAGGACCAGGGCGCAGAGGGCCAGGAAGACCAGGGTGAGGGCCAGGAAGGCCGGAGCGAAACCCAGAAAATGGGAAAGGGCCACCAGTCCTCCTCCGGAGGCGATCATGGCCACCCGATAGGCCGAGACCCTTACCCCGTTAGCCGGGCCCAGTTCGTCCTCTTCCACCAGTTCGATGGTGTATCCGTCCACGGAGATGTCCAGGGTGGCCGAGGCGAGGGTGCAGAGAAAGACCAGGAGGAAATAGAGTCTTCCGGCCGGGGGGACCAGGGTCAGGAGACCCACGGCCAGGGCCAGGAAGAGAAGGGCCCCGGCCATCCAGTGGTATTTGCGACCGTAACGATCCACCAGAGGGGCCCACAGGGGTTTCAGGCTCCAGGAAAGCCCGGCCAGGGAGAGGAGGCCGATCTCCACCAGATTCACCCCTCGGGTACGCAGATAGACCGGAAGACTCACATATACAAAGCCGAAGGGCAGGCCCTCGGCCAGATAAAGCAGACCCACCAGGACCATTTTCCGATAGAAACTCAGCATTTATCGTTTCCTTAGGCGGGGGAGGAGGCAGGGGGTCCGGCGACGATACTCTTCGTAGGCCCGGCCGTAAAGTTCCTCCAGTTCCTTTTCCTCCCGGGGAATGATGACCCATTTCAGGAGCAGGAGGTCCAGCAGGGCCAGGAGGGCCACCACCCGATAACCGGAAAAGAGCGAGGCTCCAAGGAAAAAGAGGGTATGTCCCAGATAGGTGGGGTGCCTGACCATGCGGAAGGGCCCCCGGGTGACCAGGCGTCCGGAACGGGGTTGAAAATGATGGCGCCCGACGATCTGCCCCCGAAGATAGAGGAAGGTGATTCCCTCGAGCAGGATCCCCCCGCTGAGAAGGAACAACCCCCACACCCGGAACGAGTGGGGCAGGGGGAAACTACCCAGCCGAGCATAGAAACGAGCGGAAAGGAGATGCTGGATCAGGATCAGCCAGAGCCCCGGGACCAGGAGATAATAAAAAAGTCCCAGGCGTTTCCTCAGCCCGGGCCAGAGATAAAATGGAACCCAGAAGAGGGGTACCAGGAGTTCCAGGGCCAGGGCGATTTGGGCCACCGCTTCCACGGGTTTCATAGGAAGCCATTTTAGCGAGCCTGCGAGGGGATACAACACCCGCCCCGGGGCCCCCGGGATCGGGTATAATACTTCCGAAAAGGAGGCGAATATGGCTTACCTAACCGTAACCTGGGTGGAGGGGGCGCTGGAGCGCTATCTTCGGCGCCGTCCCGACGATACCATCATGGGTAAAAAGATCGCCTTTTCCCCCCGGCATTATCTGGCTGCCCTTCTGCATATCTATACCGGTTGTTTCTCCCTGGACCGTATTGCTCGCCTGGCCGGACTTTCCGAAGAGGAACTCCGCTTTCAGCGGGCCCAGATAGATTTCATGAGCCTGGTGGATTATCTCCGGACCCGCTTTGCGGAATGGTTCCGCGAACACCTCCTCCTGCGGGATTATCATCCCGCCGAATACGGTCGCATCGCTCTGGAGTACTGTCATCTGGAGGAACAGGTCCGTTCCCAGGTGCGCATTCCCCTTCTGGATCAGCTCAAGCACCTCTGTTACGATCTGGAGGATCGTCTCTCCGCCGGCAAGGGCCTTCCCCCCTATGATGAACACCTCTTCCGGCGCCTGCTCTTTTTCTTTCTCGCGGCCGAGGGGCTCAAACCCACCCTTTCCTCCCGGCTGGTAAACCGGGCCCGGGATCTTGCGGAAAGGGCCTATCCCGGAGAATTCTCCCGGCTGGAGCTGCCCTCCCCGGAGGGTTTTTCGGAGAGGCTCTATCAATACCTGGAGGAGGTCTTATCCCATGGAGCGTGAGCGCGAGATCCTGGAACGTCTCAAGAAGGCCTATCCCGGGGCCAAGATCGCCCTGCGCTTCGAGAACCCCTTACAGCTCCTTATTGCCACCATTCTTTCCGCCCAGTGCACCGATGAACGGGTGAATCAGGTCACGGAGGAACTTTTCCGCAAGTATCCGGATGCCCGGGCCTTTGCCCAGGCCGACCTCGAGGAGCTGGCCCAGGATATCAAATCCACCGGCTTTTTCCGGCAGAAGGCCCGGTATATCCAGGAGGCCTGTCGCCTTCTGGTGGAAAAATACGGGGGAGAGGTCCCGCGGAGCATGGAGGCCCTGCTCGAACTGCCCGGGGTGGCCCGCAAGACCGCCAATATCGTGCTGGCCAATGCCTACGGCATAGTGGAGGGAATCCCGGTGGATACCCATGTGCGCCGGGTGAGTCAGCGGCTGGGTCTTACCCGGGAAAAGGACCCCGATCGCATCGAAAGGGATCTCATGCGGCTGATCCCGCGGGAGGATTGGGCGGTTATTCCCTATGTCTTTCAGGCCCATGGCCGCAAGATCTGTACCTCCCGTCGCCCCCGCTGTTCGGAATGTCCGGTACGGGATCTATGCCCCTCGGCCGCTAAGTCCTGATCCCTCGGAGATCCATGAACGGGGAGGAACGAGTTTATCGGGTTCGGGTGGAGCCCTCCGAGGCCGGGGAACGACTGGATGTCTTTCTGCTTTCCCGTCTGCCGGACCTTACCCGTTCCAGGCTTCAGAAACTGATCCGGGAGGGCCGGGTTATCCCTTCCGGAAGCACCGCTCCCCTCAAACCCTCCCGGCGGGTAAAGGCCGGGGAGGAATTTCTGGTCCGGGTTCCGCCTCCGGAGGAGCCCCGGCTGGAGCCGGAGGAGGTGCCCCTGGAGATCCTTTACGAGGACGCCCATCTGGCGGTGATTGTAAAACCCCCGGGGGTGGTGGTCCATCCGGCCGCGGGGCATCCCCGGGGCACTCTGGTGCACGGTCTTCTGGCCCGGCTCTCCGGGCTCTCCGGGGTGGGAGGAAAATTACGTCCCGGAATCGTTCATCGGCTGGACAAGGATACCTCCGGTCTCATGGTGGTGGCCAAGAGCGACGCGGCTCATCTGCATCTGGTATCCCTTTTCCAGAGCCGCAGGGTGGAGAAATGGTATCTGGCCCTGGTGCACGGGGTGCCGGAACCTCCCTCCGGAAGGATAAAGGTCCCCATAGGAAGACACCCGGTTCATCGCCAGCGGATGCTTGCCGGGGCACCTCGGGGCCGGGAGGCGGAGACCTTCTTTCGGGTGCGGGAGGTCTTCCGGCGGGCCTCTCTCCTGGAGGTGCGCCCCCTCACCGGTCGAACCCATCAGATCAGGGTCCATCTTTCCTATCTCGGTCATCCGGTGGTGGGGGATCCCCTCTACGGAGGGCGGCGTCCCACCGGTCCCCGGGCCGGGCGTCAGATGCTCCATGCCTGGCGCCTGGGCTTCGAGCACCCCCTTACCGGAGAAAAACTCTTCTTCGAGGCCCCGCTTCCCCGGGACTTCGAGGAATTGCTGGAGGAACTACGTGGTGCCGAAAAAGGATCTTCGCATCGGAATAACCGGGGGTCCGGCCACCGGTAAGACCACCCTTCTTGAAATCCTCCGGGAGCTGGGGTATCCGGTTTTTTCTGCCGACGAGAGGGTTCGCGCCTATCTGGCTCCCGGGGGGCAGGCCTATGCGGCGGTGAGATCCCTGTGCCCGGAAGCCCTGCGCGAAGACGGGACCTTGGATCGCCGTATCCTTCTGCGCAGACTCCTGCAGGACCCGGCCTTTCGATCCCGCATGGAGGGGCTTCTCCATCCCCTGGTGCGCAGGGATCTTATGACCTTCATGGAGAAACACCGGGGGGCCGGGCCCGTCTTTGCCGAGATCCCGCTCCTTTTTGAGGCGGGCTGGGAGGATCTCTTTGATGAGATCTGGGTGGTGACCTGCTCCGAGGAGATTCAGCGGCGGCGTCTGCGGGAACGACTCCGGGATGAGGAACTCGTTCGGGGTTTACTCCGTCTGCAACTGCCCCTGGCCGAAAAGGAAAGGCGGGCCCACCGGGTCTTTTCCTCCGAGGTTCCGGTGGAGGAATTGCGGGTTCGGGTTCAGAGAGTGCTCTCAAGAAGCCTTCGGCCCTCCGGGGAGAGCCCGTGAAGGAGAAGGGAATCCCCCAGGCGCCGGACCCTTAAGTCCGAAAGCCACAGGGCCTGGGATAGTGTTTCCGCTCCCCGGCCTGCTACCGCGCAAGGGGCCTCCTTTCCTCCGATGATGACCGGCCCCAGGAAAAAGAAGACCTCGTCCACCACCCCGGCCTCAAGGAAACTACCGTGGATCTCTCCTCCTCCTTCCACCAGCAGGGAAAGGATTTCCCGCCGGGAAAGTTCCCGCAACAGGGAGGGAATATCCACCCGTCCGGCTTTTTCCCTCACCCGGATGACCTCGGTTCCGGTCCGGCGGAAGATTTCCTCCCGGTCCCGGGGGGCGGAGTCGCCGCAGATCAGCCAGGTGGGAACCTCGCGGGCGGTGCGAAAGATCTGAAAATCCGGGGAGAGGGAGAGCCGGGTGTCCAGTACGATCCTTATGGGGTTCCGTCCCCGGGGAAGCCGGCAGGTAAGCAGGGGATCGTCCGCCCTCACGGTGTTTTTCCCTACCAGGATGGCGTCGCAGATGTTTCTCAGACGGTGCCCCTCCCGTCGGGCCTCCTCTCCGGTGATCCAGCGGGAATCTCCGGTGCGGGTGGCGATGCGTCCGTCCAGGCTGGCCGCGACCTTGAGGATCACCCAGGGCCGATCGGATACCATCCGCCTCAGAAAGAACCGGGTCAGATAGCGGCACTCCCGTTCCAGGACTCCGCAGACTACCTCCAGCCCCCTTTCCCGGAGGAACTCCACCCCTCCCCGGGCCCGGGGATTGGGATCCCGGGTCCCTACCACCACTCTGCGCACGCCGGACCGGATAATGGCTTGGGTGCAGGGAGGAGTGCGGCCGTGATGGTGACAGGGTTCGAGGGTTACGTAGAGGGTGGCTCCCCGGGCCTTTTCTCCGGCCCGGGCCAGGGCCAGGGCCTCGGCATGGGGTTCCCCGGCCCGCCGATGATACCCCCGGGCCAGGATCCTTCCGCTCCGGGGATCCACCACCACCGCTCCCACCGGGGGATTGGGGCTGGTCCTACCCAGCCCCCGGCGTCCCTCCCGCAGGGCTTCCCGCATATAAAAAAGGTCGTCGGGCATGGTTAATTTGCTTATAATAGATCCTGATGGCCTCGAAAAGTCCCTCCATCCTCATTGTGGATGACGATCCCGGTTTTCGGGAGTTTCTGAGGCTTTTCCTGGAAAGGGAGGGCTATCGGGTCTCCCTGGCCCGGGACGGAAAAGAGGCCCTTTCCCGTCTGGAGGAGGTGAATCCAGACCTGATCCTGCTCGATCTGCGCATGCCCGAGATGGGAGGGCTGGAATTCCTGGAACACCTGCGTCGTCAGGGTAACGAGACCCCGGTAATCGTGATCACCGCCTATGCTTCCCTGGATTCCGCGGTCAAAGCCAAGAAAGAGGGGGCCTACGATTATCTTCCCAAACCCTTTCGTCTGGAGGATCTACGTCGTAAGCTCAAGGAGGCCCTAAAAAGTTCGCCCCCCCGGGAAGAAATCAGCGGAGAGTTTATGGGGATTATCGGGCGCAGTCCGGCCATGCGTCGTCTTTTCTCCCTTCTCCCCAAGATTGCCCGGGCCGAAAGCAATGTCCTCATCACCGGCGAATCCGGGACCGGAAAGGAACTGGTGGCCCGGGCCATCCATCGCCTCTCCCCCAGGAAGGACAAGCCCTTTGTGGTGGTGAACTGTGCCGGCATTCCGGCCACCCTCCTGGAATCGGAACTTTTCGGTTATAAGGCCGGGGCCTTCACCGGGGCCAAATGCGACAAACCCGGGCTTTTCGCCCGGGCCCATGGCGGCACCATCTTTCTGGATGAAATCGGAGATCTTCCTCCGGACCTCCAGGTAAAATTGCTTCGGGTGGTGGAATACAAGACCTTCACTCCTCTGGGAAGTTCCCAGGAAGTTCAGGTGGATGTACGGATCATTTCCGCCACCAACCGGGATCTGGAGGAGGAGGTGCGGGAGGGGCGTTTTCGCGAGGATCTTTATTTCCGTCTGAATGTACTTTCGGTCCATCTTCCGCCCCTTCGGGAAAGAAGGGAGGATATTCCCCTGCTGGTACAACACTTCCTGGAAAAGTATTCCCAAAAGATGGGAAAGTCCGGGCTGGGGATCTCGGATTATGCCCTCAGGGCCCTCATGGAGTACGATTTTCCAGGAAACGTGCGGGAGCTGGAGAACATCATCGAGCGTTCGGTGGCCCTGGAGTCCGGTCCCCTTATTCTTCCCGAGACCCTGACCCTTCGTCCGGGTCGGAGAAAAAGCGAGGATTTTTCCGTGGAGCTTCCCCCCGAGGGGCTGGACCTGGAGGCCTTCCTGGCCCGGGTGGAAAAGGGTCTGTTGCGTCAGGCCCTGGAGCGAACCGGAGGGCGCAAGGAAGAGGCCGCCCGGCTCCTCAAACTCTCCCCCAGGTCCTTTCGTTATCGCCTGCAAAAATACCAGCTGGAGTAAAACGGAAGACGCATGAGAGGTTTCCCTTTGGGGGTAAGGATTTTCCTGGTCCTGGTCTCTCTCTTCTTCCTGCCACCGGAATATCGGTTTTATCTGATTCCGGGCGCAGGGGTTTATCTGGTGCTCCAGGGTCTTCTTTTTTTCTTCGGGGCCCGCTATCTGCGCGAGGCCGTATTTTTCTGGCTCGGAAGGGCCCTGGATTTCGCTTTCATTCTGGGGCTGATCGGGCTCACCGGGGGAGCCGAAAGCCCTTTCATCTTCTTTATCTTTTTGCCCTCCCTGGAGACGGCCTTTTCCGGGAACCGGCTGCGCACCGACCTCACCTCTCTGGTGGCCCTGTTCGGACTGTTTTATTTTTTCTTTCGTTCGGAACACCTGGGCCTTCGGCACTGGCTACAGTTTTTCGCCTATGTGGGGGCCCTGGGGGTTACCGGTTTTCTGGCCCTCAAGCTTTCCTCCCTGCGTTCGGAATTGATCCGTCAGGAGGACATCCGTCAGAATCTCCTGGATTCCCTTTCCGCCGGGCTGGTCTTCCTGGACCGGAATATGCGTATCCTTTCCTGGAATCCCAGGGCCCGGGAGATCCTTCCCGGGCTGGAGAAGGGAGTCCCTCTTTCCCGGGTGGTGGCCTCGGAAATACACCCCAACTCCTCCCGGGGCGAGATGCGTCTGGGAGGGACCATCCTGGGATATTCCCTATTTCCCATCCGCAGGAACAGGG
>NZ_WFVX01000039.1:0-7802 GCF_015491435.1 Thermosulfurimonas sp. | reverse complement strand
CCTGGAGCTGGAGCTCCAGGTTCATTTCCGGGGCCGTGAGTTCCAGGAAGTCGGTTACCGCCGGGCGCAGGATGGCCAGAGCCATACGCCGGGCTCCGATGAGATAGGGGGAGAAGACCCGGTTGGCCCCGGCCTGTTTGAGGCGTTTGACCACGTTGTCCTCATCGGCCCGGGCCATGATGAAAAGACGCGGATTCAGACTGCGGGCGGTAAGGACGATATAGACGTTGTCCGCATCCGCCCGAAGCACACTCACCAGCCCCCGGGCTCGCTCTATCCCCGCCTTGAGCAGGACCTCCTCGTGGGTGGCGTCCCCCTCCACGAAGAGGAATCCCTCGGCTTCGATCTCGCGGATTACCTCCGGATCCCTTTCGATGACCACGAAGGGTATCTCCCGGGCGATGAGATGACAGATGTGTTTGCCGATGCGTCCGTAACCGCAGATGAGATAGTGATCCTTGAGCTGGGCAATCTTCTTTTCCATCCTCCTTCTCCCGAAAAAATTATAAAAGACCTGGGCCAGGACGATCTCGCTTACCACCCCGATGGCGTAAAAAAAGAGACCGGCTCCACCGAAGGCCACCAGAATAGCCACGATCCGCCCGGGGACGGTATGCGGAACCACGTCCCCGTAACCCACGGTGGTAAGGGTAATAAGGGTGAGGTAAAAGGCTTCGAAAAGGGGTTGGTGTTCAAAGAAGGAGAACCCCGCCACCCCCAGGATGATGATCCCGCACAGCAGGGCGAAGCCGAGACCGATACGTCTCAGGGTAAGCATATCGGCGATCTATAATCTCAGGGACTGTTCGAAGAGTTCATAGATCCGGCGCAGGTCCTCCCGATAGTTTTCGGTAAGATGGAGGTGAATCACCGGCCGTCCCACCTCCTCCAGGGCCCGAAAATCACCGTAAGCCTGGGCAAACTGGAGATCCCAGAAGGTCACTCCTTCTCCGGGAATGACCTGCTCGGCCCGGCGCCCCTTGCGGGTGAAGATGATGAAACGGCCGGAGATGGTTCCTCCTTTGAAGAGCTGCCCGGTGGAATGGAGATACCGGGGACCGAAACCGAAGACCGTGCTGCACTGTCGGCGGCCGCGTACCAGGGTGCGAAGATCCCGGAAGATCTCCTCGATCTCCGGGTCCGGAGGAAGATAGGCCAGGAACCCCACATAACCCCAGGGCGGCATCTCCTGGAAGAACTTTTTGATCAGGGCGGTAAGACGGGGGTATTCGATCTTGGCGGTCTCGGCGTAAAGGAAACCGAGGCCCGAGTCCTCGTCCAGATAGAACTCCACCGGGAACTCCCCGGTCTTCTCGAAGGTGTCCAGGATCTCCCGGGTTTTTTTCTTGGCCCGTACCACATCCGGTTCATCAAAGGGGTTCACCCCCAGCAGAGCCCCGGAAAGGGCCACCGCCAGTTCCCAGCGCACGCACTCGGCGAAGATCTCGTAGCGATCCTCGAGAAAATAGGTCTTGAGCTCGAAATCCGCTTCCTTTAAATCGGAGAAGAGTCGGCGATAGAGGTTTTCGCGCCCCCGGAGCCCCAGATAGACGAAGTATCGATCCGGCCCGTAAACCGTGGGAGACCCCGGGCTTTCTCCTACGATGGGGATGATCCCGATGAACTGTTTGCCCAGGCTCTCGGCGATAAGCTGTTCCAGCCACAGGGCGAAGGGTCGAAGCAGGGGGTCAGCCAGGATGGTGAGCTTGTCCTTTCCGTGGATGAAGTGTTCCACCATGTACTGGGCCAGCCAGGCCGAAAGGTTATAGTCCCAGGGAAGCTCCGGGGAAGAGGCCTCAAACATTTCCTCTGCCGCGGAGAGGGCCCGCTCCAGATCAAGCCCCATGAGGGCCGCCGGCAGGAATCCCACCTCGGTTAAGGCCGCGTAACGTCCGCCCACATCCGGGGGATGGTGGAAGATCTCGAGGAAACCCTTTTCCTGGGCCTCGGTCTCCAGCGGGGACCCCGGATCGGTGAGGGCTACAAAGTGGGGGCCCGGAGAAAGACCGCGTTCCTCGAGTTTGTGCCAGAAGTAGCGATAGTGAGAAAGGGTCTCCACCGTGGTGCCGGACTTGCTGGCGATGACAAAGAGGGTCTTCTCCCAGGGGATGGTCGCCTCCAGTTCGGCGATGGTCTCCGGGTCGTTGGTATCCAGTACCGTAAAGCGCGGGTAACCCTCCTGCGGACCGAAGATCTGGGATAGGGCCAGGGGGAAAAGGCTGGAGCCCCCCATGCCGCACCAGACGATCTCTGCGAATTTTTCGCGCACCTCCTCGGCAAAGGCTCGAAGCTCAGTAAGCCTTTCGCGCATTCTTTCCGGAGCCTTTACCCAGCCCAGGCGGTTGGCGATCTTTTCGGCTTCCTCCGGTTCCTCGGTAAAGGCCAGAGGATCGGCGGCGAAGATCCTGGCCACCAGTTCCTGTTTTTCCTCCTCGCTCATGCGGGTGGGCCGACGAATCTTGGGCTTTTTCATGGGTTCCTCCCCTTGGGATTTCCTTATACCTAACATAACCCGGGGAAGAGAGGAAGAAGCGAGGCTAAAATCGACGACCGCGGTAGCCGCGGGGGGTGATCATCCAGGGGCCGAAGAAGAAGGTCCGGGAGTTCCCGACGATGACCGTGGTCTGCATGTCCACCTCTTCCTCCGGAAGGCTCTCCAGGGTGGAAAGGAGTACGGTTTCTCCGTCCCGCCCGGCGGCCTTTACGATACCCACCGGGGTTTCCGGGGCTCGGTACTCGAGGAGGATCCTCCGGGCCCGGGACAGATGTTCCGGACGACTTCGACTGCGGGGATTGTAGAGCACGATCACGAAATCCGCCTCTGCCGCGGCCCTCAGACGGGCTTCGATGGTTTCCCAGGGGGTGAGACGGTCGGAGAGGCTAACCGCCGCAAAGTCATGCATCAGCGGGGCCCCCAGACGGGCGGCGCAGGCATTGGCCGCTGAAAGCCCCGGAATGATCTCTATTTCCACGGGCCCGGAGAGCCCCTTCTGGGAGAGAAGCTCCAAAACCAGGCCTGCAAGCCCGTAAATTCCCGGGTCTCCTCCGGAGACAAGGGCCACCCGGTGTCCGGAAAGGGCGAGCTCCAGGGCTCGCTCGGCCCGATCCACCTCCCGGGTCATGCCGGTGGAATAGACCTCTTTTTCGGCGAGAAGATCCCTTACCAGTTCCAGATATTTTCCGTAGCCCACCACATGGGTGGCCTCGCGGAGGGCTCGCCGGGCCGCAGGGGTCATTTCTCCCGGGTCTCCGGTCCCGATTCCCACCAGAAAGAGCCTTCCCGGGCTTCGACGGGCCTCGGCCACGGCTACGGTGACCTCCGGGGTCTTTTCCTTGGAGACCAGGAGCCTTGCTCCCGGGCCTGCGGCAAGAAGGGCCGCGGGTTCGGCCACGGCGAGAGCCCCCACCGCCTCCCGGGCCGCCCCGGAGATCGATAGCCTGGCCTCTCTTACCCGGCGCGAAAGTTCCTCCGGGGAAAAGGGAAAGATGGAAAGGCGGGCCTTACGGCAAAAGGCAAGGAAACCCTCCTCCCGGGCCTTGGCCTCCAGGGTCCCCACTCCACGAAGGGCTTGAAAGAGGAGCCGGTTTCGGGAAAGGGTTTCCTTTACCGCTCTTTCTATGGCCTCAGCCGGGGTGCCGCGGTTGAAACCCAGGCCCAGATAGAGCACCCGGGGGACGGCAAGAAGCTGGGAGGGAGAAAGATCCCGCTGACGGTAGGAGACGATGAGGTCCGCTTTCTCCGGTTCGGGCACCTCCTCCCAGACCGCGGGAAGGGGCAGGGGGTATTCGCGGAAGACGCGAAGTCCTCCCCGGGAAAGATAACGGGCGGTAAAGGCAGGAATCCTTTCCGGGGGAAGAAGTATTGCCTCGGCTTCCTCGGCCCAGAGGTCGAGGGCCGGTAGATGGTAAAGATCGCTGGCGGTGGTGATCACCGGTTCCGCCGGGAGGAGCCGGGCTATTTTGCGGGCCAGGGCATTGGCTCCTCCCAGGTGTCCGGAAAGAAGGCTTATCACCCAGCGTCCGGTCTCGTCCACCACTACCACCGCCGGGTCCTCCTGTTTATGACGTAGAAAGGGGGCCACGGTGCGCACCGCGATACCGCAGGCGGAAACGAAGACCAGCCCGTTACCCTTCTCCCAGAAGGAGGAGACCTCCCTGCGGGATAAAGGGCGGATCTCGGAGGAAGGGAGCCGGGTGGAGAGTTTGGCGGCCAGTTCGTGTCCCCGAGCGGTGGCCGGAAAAAAGATGATCTTCTGCAGGCGCTCCCCGGACATGCCTAGCTTTCGGAGTAAAGTCTGGAGCGGGTTTCCTGGGGTTTCCGGGCACAGCCCACGGCCTCTCCCACGTAGATAAGTGCCGTGCGACGGATCCCGGCCTCCCGGATGAGGCGGGAGAGATCCTTCAGGGTGCCGTAAAGGATGCGTTCCTCCGGAAAGCCCAGTTTTTCCGCCACTGCCACCGGGGTTTCCGGGGGGAGCCGGGTAAGAAGGGTTTTCTGGATGGTTTCGGCCCGGGAGACGGAAAGGAAGAGCACCAGGGTGACATCCGGGCGGGCGAAGTAGGCCAGGTCCTCGGGACTCGGGCCCGGAGTATGCCCGCCAAGCCGCGTAAAGACCACGGTCTGCACCTTTTCCGGGATGGTGAGCTCGATCCCCATGCGGGCGGCCCCCAGGGAGGCCGAACTTACCCCGGGAAGGACCTCGAAGGGAATCCCCCGGGCCTTGAGCAGGGCGATTTCCTCGTTGAGGGCGCTGAAGAAGGCGGTGTCCCCGCTGTGAAGACGGGCCACGGTCTCGCCTCTTTCGGCGGACCGGACCATGGCGTCTATGATCTCCTCGAGCTGTTTTCCGTGGGAGTCAAGGAGTCTGGCCTGCGGGGAAAGCACCCGGCGGAAACCCTGGGTAAGGAGACTTCCGGCGTAAACCACCAGGCGGGCCTCTTTCAGGACCCGCAGGGCCTTGACCGGAAGATAGTCTGGATCTCCGCAACCGGCCCCCAAGAAATAGATCATGCCCGGCATTTTACCCCTCATCCCCCTTCCGGGCCACCCTTCTTTCGGCCCGAAGGACAAAGACCGGGTTTTCCGGAGAGAGGAGGGTGTGGCCGGAGAGCCTTCGGGAACGGAAGACGGAGATCTGGGCCACCTCCAGGTCGAATCCCTGGCGGGAGAGGATTTTTTCGGCACAAGAGAGGTTTTCCAGGGAAACCAGAGTGAGGACCAGGGGACCGGGGAACTCAAGGGAGGTGCAGAACTCGAGTATTTCGGCCAGTCTTCCCCCGGAGCCTCCGATGAAGATCCGATCCGGGGCGGGAAGGCTGTGAAGGGCCTCCGGGGCCTCACCGGCGATTACCTCCAGGTTGAGGAGCCCGAAACGCCTGCGATTTTCCAGGAGGTAGTTCCGTCTTTGAGGGTCGCGTTCCACGGAAAAGACCCGGAGGAGGGGGTGGCTCCGGGCCGCTTCCGTGCTCACCCCTCCGGCCCCGGCTCCCACATCCCAGAGGACCCCCCGTTACGGGAGTCGCAAACGATGAAGCACCACCGCCCGCACCTCGTCCTTGGTAATGAGCCCCCGGGGATGGAGGATCTCCGTACTGGAGAGACCGAACCCCCGGACGAGTCCCGGACCCTGGTAGATAAGGAGTACCAGGTTGGGAGAGGCGAAGGTTTTCCTTTCCGCCTCCCGCAGTTTCCATTCCCGGAGTCTCTCCCCGGAAAGCCCCACCCGTTCGGCCACCAGAAAGCGCAGGTCCTCCTCCGGGACCCGCGGGGCGAGATAGGCGGCTATCTCCCGGGGGCCATGATCTTTATCCGTAAACACACACACCTTCCCGTGGCGACGAAGGAGACCCGGAAGGTCGGAAAGGGCAAATTTCCGGGGGGTTTTGTCTCCTCCGTGAAGGCTTAAAAAGAAGAAATCCTCCCAGGGGAGTTTGAATCTGGAGAAGGCGAGTTGGGGAAAACTTACCGCGGGGAGGATCTCCACGACCCCCGGGCCGAAACGTTCCAGAAGTACCCGACCCGCGCCAAAGAGTAGAGGATCGCCGCTTACTATAAAGGCCAGGCAAAGTTCCTGTTTTTTGGCGGCTTCAAGGAGGGTCAGGGCCTCGGAAAACCGGCGGTAGGGAAAAAGTTTTTTTTCTTCGGAAGGAGATAAAAGTTTGCTTACCGCAGGAAGGAGGTTTTCGGAGACCAGGATCTGGGAGGCGGCGGAAAGGGCTTCCTTTGCTCCGGGGGCGAGGGTTCCCTGCGAAAAGCCGATCACATACACTTTGAAATTCCTTCCGGGGAGGGTCATATCAGTCCTCAAAGACGATTTCCCTGCGGTAGTTTACCAGGACTATGCGCGGGGAAAGACCCGGGGCGAAGCCCCGAACGAGCTGTTTGACCCTTTCGGCCACCTTCCGGAAGACCGGGGTCCTTATTTCCGGGGGAAGTTTTTCCAGGGCCAGGAAGACCTCCCGGGCGGTATGGAAGGAGGAGGTTTCGGGGAAGAGATCGTTAAAACCCAGAGTGCGCAGGAGGTCCACCGCTTCCTTTCCCCTGAGGACTCCATGGCGTACATGGGTGGTGAACCCGTAGGGTTCCGGGACCCGGGGCGGATTTTCGGCCACCGCCGCGCATTTGAGAAGTTTGGCCCACTGGCCGCAGAGCCAGACCCGGCGGAAGCCGAAGGCCTGGGTGCGGCGCAGGGCGAATTCCACGAAGTCTCCCATGAGCACATAGGCCTCCTCGGCGAGGCCGTAGTGTCTTTCGTGGGCCATCTCCGAGGTTCTTCCGAAGGAGAGTACCACCTCGGAGAGCCCCACCGCCCGGGCCACGGAAAGGGAGGCCTCGATGGTGGCTAGCCAGGCCTCGGAGGAGAGGGGTTTTACGATCCCGGTGGTCCCGAGGATGGAGAGCCCGCCCACGATCCCCAGCCGGGGGTTGAGGGTCTTGCGGGAGAGTTCCTCCCCTCCGGGGACGGATACGGTGATCGCAAGCGACCACCGCCGACCGGAGAGGGCCTCGCTTACGGCCCGGCGAATCATTTCCCGGGGTACGGGATTTATGGCCGGTTCCCCGGGAGGTATGGGGAGTCCGGGTTTGGTCACCCGTCCCACACCTTCACCGGCCAAAAGGTGTATCTCGCCCCCTTCCTCCCGCATCTTCTGCACCTCTACCACCACTTCCACTCCGTTAGTTATGTCCGGGTCGTCGCCGGCGTCCTTGATCACCGAGGCCCGGGCCGTGTCGTTCTCTCTGCGGACGTCTTTTACCGGAAGGCTTCGGCGTTTTCCGTCCGGAAAGGGGATCTCCACCTGGGAGGGGGGTTCTCCCAGCAGGGCGAGGACCGCGGCTTTGGCCGCCGCTGCGGCACAGGCCCCGGTGGTGTATCCGGTGCGCAGTTTACGCCGTTTCATGGGCCAGGCGGAGGAGGGCGTTTAACGCTGCGGCAGCCAGCCCGGAGCCCCCGCGCGAACCGTAATTGGTGAGATGAGGGAAGGGGCTTTGCGCGAGAAGGAGCTTGGCCTCCGCGGCCCGGACAAACCCCACCGGAAACCCCACCACCAACACCCGGCGGGGTTTCTCCGTGAGGACCCTCAAAGCGGAGAGGAGGGCCGTGGGGGCGTTCCCCACCACCACGATCCCGACCTCGGGGTGTTCGCGCAATAACCGTTCCATGCCCCAGGCCGTACGGGTATATCCCGGAGGAGGGGCTCCGGCCTCTCTTACCGCACAAAGGACCCTTCCTCCCAGGGCCGCGAGTCTTCTGCGGTCGATCCCCGCGGCCACCATCTCCACATCGCAGACCACCCAGGCC
>NZ_WFVX01000038.1:0-7765 GCF_015491435.1 Thermosulfurimonas sp. | reverse complement strand
GCGGTGGTAGGGGTGGTGCTAATTATGGGGGTCTTTGGCTGGGTAAGGGGATTTAAGCAAGTTCGTCGAAGGGCTGGCGGCGAAGACGGTGGGGCAGGGCCAGACGCTCGGCCACCCGAAGGTCCTCCTCGGTAACCCGGGTCCTTCCCTGAAAGGCGGCATGTGCCCGGGCGGTGCGGGCCATGGTGAGATCGGCCCGATGTCCATCCACTCCCAGGGTGATGGCCTTCTTGGCGATGGCGTAGAGCATCTCCTCGGGGATTTCCACTTCCGGGATCCTTTCTCTGGCAGCTACGATCCGGGAGACCAGGGCCTCGGTTTCCGGACGAAACCTTTCCGTAAACCTTTCCGGATCGCGGGTGAATTCCTCCCAGCGTTCCATGATGAGTACCCGGGCCCGGGGGTCTTTCAACCCCTCCACGGTTACACACAGACCGAAACGATCCAGAAGCTGGGGGCGGAGATCTCCCTCTTCGGGATTCATGGTCCCCACCAGGACAAACCGGGCGGCATGGGCAAAACTCACCCCTTCCCGTTCCACGAAGTTCACTCCCATGGCGGCTACATCCAGCAGGGTATCCACCAGATGATCCGGAAGGAGGTTCACCTCGTCCACGTAAAGGAATCCTCGATGGGCCGCGGCCAGTAGTCCGGGCTCGAATTTCCGTTCTCCCCGGGTCAGGGCGGCTTCCAGGTCCAGACTACCCACCAATCGATCTTCGGTGGCCGAAAGAGGAAGCTCCACCACCCGCACCTTGCGCCTGGTCCGCGGCAGTTGCCCCTCCTGTTCCAGTCGTTCCCGGCAATGCGGACAGAGCCCCTGAAGATCCTCGGGATCGCAGGAAAAGGGACATCCCTCCACCACCTCGATTTCCGGCAGAATATCCGCCAGGGACCGAACCACGGTGGATTTCCCGGTCCCCTTCTCGCCCCGGATAAGGACCCCTCCGATCCCGGGATCGATCACGTTTAATATCAGGGCCAGCTTCATTTCCTCCTGGCCTACCAGAGCGGTGAAAGGAAAAATCGGTCTTTTGATCATGGCCGAACTCCCTCCTTTCTTGTGGGAGAGAACATTTTACCCTCTTTCAGGAGTTGGTGCTACCTTTAGAAAACATAGTATTATTGGAGGATCCGGTTTCTTCGGGTTTCTTTCTACTCTTGGAGTCGGAAAAGGTTTAAAATTTTAGAAAAACGGGAGGTACGCATGAGCAGGATCACGCTTAAGATTGCGGGGATGAGCTGTGAACATTGTGTGCAGAGGGTAACCCGGGCCCTGAGTGCGCTTCCCGGGGTAAAAGAAGTAAAGGTGGATCTGACTACCGGTACCGCCACTCTGGAAAAACCCGAGGAACTTCCCCGTGAGGAAATTGTCCGGGCGGTAGAAGAGGCGGGCTACCGGGTGGAGGAATAGGCCCATGGCCGGGAAAGACCTCCGGGGGAGCCCTCCTTCCCGGGGAGGGCCCGGAAATAAAGAGATCCTGGTCCAGACTCCGGGAAGGGGCCAGGCGGATTCCCGGAGGCGCACCGCCATTCTGGTCATCGGGGGTATAAGTTGTGCGGCCTGTGTGGCCCGTCTGGAAAAGGCCCTGGGAAGACTTCCCGGCGTGGAGGAGGTGGTGGTCAACCTGGCCTCCGGGAGGGCCCGCATCCTTTACGATCCCCGTACCACCGGAATTCCCGAGTTTCGTCGGGTCATCGAGGAGGAGGGTTATCAATTTGTGGGGCTGGCAGAGGAGGCGAAGAAATTTCCGGAAGAGGAAAGGAGGCTGGTCGAGCTTAAAAGAAGGCTCCTTCTGGCCTGGGTTCTGGCTCCGCTGATCTTCGCATTCTCCATGCCGGGTCTCTTCCCGGTTCTCTCCGGGCTTCCTCTGAGCACCCGGTTCTATCTGCTTTTGGCCCTCTCCACCCCGGTGGAATTTTACTCCGGTTGGGAATTCCTGCGCGGGGCCCTGCAGGGGCTCAGGCACGGGCGCGCGGATATGAATACCCTGGTTTCCCTGGGAACCCTTTCGGCCTATCTCTATTCGACGGTGGTGACCTTCTTTCCCCGGGTCTTTACCGCCGCCGGGCTTCCGCTCCATGTTTATTATGACTCCGCCACCATGATCATCGCCTTTGTCCTCCTGGGGCGCTATCTGGAGACCAGGGCCCGGGGAAAGGCCACCGAGGCGGTGCGCAGACTCATGCATCTCACTCCCCCGGTGGCCCGGGTGGTTAGGGAGGATCAGGAGGTGGAGCTTCCGGCCGAGGCCCTCATGCCGGGCGATATAGTGGTGGTTCGTCCGGGGGAACGTATCCCCGCCGATGGAGTGATTGTGGAGGGGCGTACCTCTGTCGATGAATCCATGCTTACCGGAGAGAGCCTCCCGGTAGAAAAAGCCCCGGGGTCCGAGGTTATCGGAGGCACCCTGAACCTTCACGGGGTGTTTCGGTTTCGGGTGGAGAAGGTGGGGCAGGATACGGTGCTGGCCACCATTGCCCGGCTGGTGGAGGAGGCTCAGGGGTCTCGGGCCCGTATCCAGCGCCTGGCCGACCGGGTGGCCGGCGTCTTTGTGCCCGTGGTCCTGTTTCTGGCCCTGGTAACCCTGCTGGTCTGGTATCTCTGGGGTCCGCAGCCCAGGATCACCAACGCCCTCCTTTCCTTTGTTTCGGTTCTGGTAATAGCCTGTCCCTGCGCCATGGGGCTGGCCACCCCGGCGGCGGTGATGGTGAGCACCGGACGAGCCGCGGAGATGGGTATCCTCATCAAGAATGCCCCGGCTCTCGAGGAGGGAGCCAGGGTCAGGGTCTGTGTCCTGGATAAGACCGGGACCCTCACCCGGGGTGTTCCGGAGGTGAAAGGAGTATTTCCCGCTCCGGGCTATCCCCCGGAGGAGGTCCTCGGTCTGGCCGCGGCTCTGGAACGTCACTCCGAACATCCCCTCTCCCGGGCCATAGTGAGGGCGGCGGAGGGCCTGGAAAGCCCCCGGGTGGAAGATATTCAGGCCGTGCCCGGCCGGGGCCTTCAGGGAAGACTGGGAGAGGAAAGGGTCCTGGTGGGTAAACTCGAGTGGATACAGACTCAGCTCGAAGTCCCTCTGGATCTGAAGACTCGGGTGCTTAAGGAGGCTTCTTCCGGCAATACGGTGGTCCTGGTAACCCGGGGAGGAGAGGTCCTGGGTTTTATTACTCTGGCCGATACCCTCCGCCCCGAGGCCCGGGAGACCGTCGAGGAACTCAAGTCTCTGGGGCTCAGGGTGTTCATGCTCACCGGCGACAACAGGGCCACGGCGGCTTCCATGGCCCGGGAACTGGAACTGGACGGATTTCTGGCCGAGGTTCTGCCTGCGGAAAAGGCCCACAAAGTTCGAGAGTTGAGGGAGAGGGGCTACAGGGTAATGATGGTGGGCGACGGGATTAACGATGCCCCGGCTCTGGCGGAGGCCGATCTCGGCGTGGCCCTTTCTTCGGGCACGGATATCGCTATCGAATCCGCGGATGCGGCCCTCATGCGTCCGGATCTCCGGCTCCTCCCCCGAACGATAAAACTCTGTCGGGCCACCCTGAGGATCATAAAACAGAACCTCTTCTGGGCCTTTGCTTACAATGTCCTGGCCATACCTCTGGCCGCAGGGGTCTTCTATCCCTTTTTCGGCTGGCGTCTGTCCCCGGCGGTGGCGGCTGCGGCCATGGCCTTTTCCTCGGTTTCCGTGGTTACCAATGCCCTGCGTTTGAAAAGAATTTCCCTCTGAAATTTAATTATGCTATCCTTAAAACATGAAGAATCTCGATTGTCATCAATATGAAGAATGTTTCCGGCGCCTGCAGGCCAGCTACGAGGTGATTGCGGAACTGGAGAGGGTCTTTCGCTCCGAATCCTCCAGTATGGATCAGATAGCCCGTCTCATAGAGCAGGATCCGGCCCTCACCGCCGAGATCCTCAAAGTGGTCAATTCTCCCTACTACGGTTTTCCCCGCAAGATTTCCTCCGTGGCTCATGCCGTGGTCCTTCTGGGGGTGGTTAATATCCGGATAATCGTGCTCACCGTATCCTTCTTTAAGAGCCATCCGCGGTTAAGCCCCATCTGGGCCCATTCCCAGTGGGTTTCCTATATAGCCAAGGAGTTGCTGAAGAAGCTCCTTAAGAGCGCGACCCAAAAGAGTCCCATGCTTCTGGCCATCGATCCCACCACCCTGGCCACCGCCGGAGTCCTCCACGATGTAGGGAAGATCCCGGCTTATCTCTGTCCCGAGACCCCTCTTCCCGAGGATCATGCCGAGGTGGGGGAGATTATTGCCCGGTGCTTTGATTTTCCCGAGGAACTGGTCTCAGCCATTGCCTACCATCATCGCCCTCACGAGGCTGGAGCCGAGGCGGCTATGGTGTATATTCTTTATTTCGCCAATGAGATCGTGAATCAACGCGAACTCGAGGAGGATCAGATCTCCCGTGGGGCCACCTATCTGGGCTTTTCGGTGAACGAGATGAACGGCGTGTTGAAGAGCACCCGCGAAACCTTTTACAACTATCTGGAGAGTCTGCGCCGACGGAGGCCCCGGAAGTGAAAGTCCCCCGGGTGATGTCCACCCAGCATCCCGATAACGTTTCGCTGCCCTTTTTTGCCGAAACTTCGGACATGTCCGGGGAGGACGAGATCCAGGAGGCCTATTACGCCTTCTCCCACCTGGGGTGCGAGGAACAAATGTGGGACAGCGAAGGCAAAGAGGTGGACGACTTTGTGGTCAAGAAACTTCTCACCCGCTATCCCCATTTCTTTCGTAAGAACCGCCTGGGGGAGACCTGCTTCCTTACCCTGCGTGTCCCCAATCCTTCGGTAGAAAAGGAGGAGGCCAAGGTCCTGGTGGAGGCCCTGGAGAGCATTCCCCGTTCCATGGATGCGGCCCGGCTCTTTTATGGCGATACAGCACCGGCCCCCATCTTTGAGGTCATCCTTCCCATGACCACCTCGGCCCGGGACCTCAACCGGGTATATTTCTTCTATCGTCACTTTATCTCCGGCAAACAGTATCAGCCCATTTACGAGGGAGACATTACCCTGGCGGAGTGGGTGGGGGATTTCCTTCCGGAAAGCATTCAGGTTATCCCTCTTTTCGAGGACATTCCCTCCATGCTCAAGGCGGATCAAATCCTGGAGGAATTTTTACACGGAAAGGATCTGACCCGGCTGAGGGTCTTCCTGGCCCGTTCCGATCCGGCGCTCAACTATGGTTCCGTGGCTGCGGTTTTGGGAAACAAGCTTGCGCTAAAGAGGCTGGAGCGTCTGGCCTCCCGACTGGAGCTGGATATCTATCCCATCCTGGGAGTTGGTTCCCCTCCTTTCCGGGGCAACCTTTCTCCCCACACCGTGGAGCTGGTGCTCCAAGAATATCCCTGCGTGGAGACTTTTACCGTACAATCGGCTTTCAAATACGATCATCCCATCGAAGAGGTGATCGAGGCCATCAAAAAGCTTAAGAATTTTATCCGTTATCCTCTGGAGGAATTCGACGAAGCCCTGGCTCTGGAGCTCATCGAAAAGACCTCCCGCGAATATCAGAGAATAGTGGAGCTTCTGGCCCCCCTGGTGAACAGGGTGGCGCGCGACATCCCTCGCCGTCGGATGCGTAAACTGCATGTAGGTCTTTTCGGATATTCCCGTTCCCTGGGCAAGGTAACCCTTCCCCGGGCCATCGGTTTTTGCGGGGCCTGTTATTCTCTGGGGCTTCCTCCGGAGATTCTGGGTTTGAGTGCCCTTGAGCCCGAGGAACTGGATCGTTTAAAGGAGATCTATCGGAATCTGGAGAAGGATCTTTCTCTGGCCCTTCGGTATTTCAACCCCCGGGTGCTGGAAATCCTTCCGGCCGAGGTAAGAAAGGCGGTCCATCGATCCCTGGATCTGGTGAATTATCTCTCTCTGGATTGCTATCCCGATTCGGCGCATCAGGAATCCACCTCCCGCATTATTCGCAAGCTTAAACGTGAGCCTCATCCAGATCTTACGGACATGGTCATCGAAGCCGCTCATCTGCGCAAATTTTTGGGTTAAACTTAAAAAGATGCTGAAGAAAGGAGCTGTTCCATGAAGAGTCCGAATGTGATCTGGCATCCCCGGCTGGTGAATCGAGGCGATCGGGAACGGTTGAACAAACATCGCAGCGGGGTGATCTGGTTTACCGGTCTTCCGGCCTCCGGCAAATCCACCATTGCCCATTTTCTGGAGAAGGAACTTTTCGACCGGGGCATTCGGGCTTATGTGCTGGACGGAGACAATATCCGGCACGGCCTCTGCGGGGATCTGGGCTTTTCCCGGGAGGATCGGCGGGAGAACCTGCGGCGCATTGCCGAGGTCTGTCGCCTCATGGTGGATGCCGGACTTCTGGTGCTGGCGGCTTTTGTTTCTCCCTATCGCGAGGATCGACGCTACGTGCGCGAGAGGGTAGGGGACGGAGCCTTTTTTGAGGTCTATGTAAAATGTAGCCCCGAGACCTGCGAGAAGCGCGACCCGAAGGGCCTCTACCGCAAGGCCCGGGAAGGCAAGATCCAGGGCTTCACGGGTGTGAACGCCCCCTACGAGGAACCGGAGAACCCCGACCTGGTTCTGGATACCGAGGAGGACGACCTTGAAACCTGCGTTCAGAAAGTTCTCCGTATGCTTTCCGAGAAGGGGTTTATTTTGCTTCTATAAACCTTAAGTGCGGAGGAGTTGTGAAAAGGTTATACGGTATTTTACGGACGGAAAAGGGATAGAGGTATAAGGAGGAATAATGGCGGGGATTATAGAGTTAGTGAAGAAGATGGAAAATCTGGATCCTTCGCTACGGGGCATCCTTTATGAGATTCTAGAGGAAGTAGAAAAACAGAGGGAGGAGGCGAGGAAGTTTTATGTAGCGCGGGAGGAATTTGAAGATTTAAAGCGGGTGGTGAAGGATCTTGCGGAGAGAGTGGGGAAGCTTACGGACGCGGTGAAGGAGCTTGCCGAGGCGCAGAAGCGGACGGAGGAGAGGGTAGAGAAGCTAGAGGAGGGTCAGGCGAGGCTTGAGAGGGCACGTGCGGAGTTAGCGGAGGCGCAGAGGCGGACGGAGGAGGAGCTTAAGGAGTTCAAGGAGGAGACGCGGAGAGGTTTTGAGGAGGTTTGGCAGGCGATAAGGGAACTAGCCGAAGCGCAGAAGCGGACGGAGGAGAGGGTAGGGAAGCTTGAGGAGGGTCAGGCGAGGCTTGAGAGGGCGCTTGAGACTTTGGCGGAGGAGCAGAGGAAGTTAGCGGAGGCCCAGAGGAGGACAGACGAGGAGTTGAAGAAGCTAGCCGAAGCGCAGAGGCGAACAGAGGAGGAGCTTAGGAAACTTTCGCAGGGTTTAAGACGCACTCGGGAAGAAGTAGGCGGTCTTTCGCGTACCATGGCCTACGCTCTGGAGAATGAGGCGTTTAGGTATCTTCCGACTTTTCTGGAGAAGAAATATGGATTTCGGGTGGAGGAGCGATTTGTGCGGACCTTTGTGGATGGAGAGGAGATAAATTTTCTTGCGCGGGGTAGGGTTGATGGAGAGGAGGTATATCTGGTGGGGGAGACGGTTTTACGGCTTATGAGTGCGGGGAAATTTAGGCAGCTTAGGCGGAAGGCTGGGGTGGTGGAGGAGAAGACAGGCAGGAGGGTGATCCCGTTTGTAGTGACGCATTTTGCGCACCCCAGGGTATTGGAGAAGGCTAAGGAGACCGGCATAATTGTGGTCCAGAGTTTTGAATGGATTTAGGATTGGGTTGCGGTAGTGCTGAGCAGACTCCGGG
>NZ_WFVX01000037.1:0-9731 GCF_015491435.1 Thermosulfurimonas sp. | reverse complement strand
GAGGCGGGCCCCGTTCCGCCCCTCCCCCCCGCAGGGAGATCCGTTACGAAGGGGTCTTCTTCCGTTACCCCGGTTCGGAAAAATGGGCCCTCCAGGGCCTGAATCTTACCCTTCCCGTGGGGCAGGTTACCGCCCTGGTGGGCCCCAGCGGGGCCGGAAAGTCCACCCTGATCTCCCTCCTTCCCCGTTTCTACGATCCCACCGAGGGGCGCATCCTCTGGGATGGGATTGATCTGCGGGAATTCGATCTGGATTCTCTTCGCAGGCACATCGGACTGGTTTCTCAGGAGATAGTGATCTTTAACGCCACGGTGGCGGAGAATATCGCTTTCGCCCGTCCCGAGGCCAGTCGCAAAGAAATAGAGGAAGCCGCCCGCTTGGCCAATGCCCATGAATTTATTCAACAACTTCCCCAGGGTTACGATACCCTGCTCGGAGAGGGAGGAATTACCCTTTCCGGAGGACAGAAACAGCGTCTGGCCATTGCCCGGGCCATCCTGCGTAATCCGGCTCTTCTCATCCTGGATGAAGCCACCAGTCAACTGGACCCGGTTTCGGAACATCTGGTTCAGCAAGCCCTTTCGCGGCTTATGCGCGGACGTACCACGCTGGTTATCGCCCATCGTCTTTCCACCGTCACCCGGGCGGACAAGATCGTGGTCCTGGAGGAAGGACGGATAGTAGCCGAGGGACGCCACGAGGAACTTCTGGATACCTGCGAACTTTACCGGGAGCTATACCGTCTATTCCAGCCCTGAGGGGGATGCTGCGGCATCGAGCAGGGTATGGTAGCGCCACACGCTCATCATAAAAAGACAGGCCGTTTCGGCCCGCAGGATGTAAGGCCCCAGGGTCAGAGGCCGGAAGCCTTTTTCCTTAAGGAGCTTTTCCTCTTCCGGGGCGAATCCTCCCTCCGGCCCTGCGACCAGGGCCAGATCCCGGGAGAGCCGGGTGAAGGCCCGGCTTAAGGGTTCCCCACCCCTTTCATAGGCAAAGAAGCGCTCCGGGGCCTGAACGTGTTCCAGAGCCTCGGCCAGAGGAACCGGGGGATGGACCTCCGGCAACCACAGTCTTCCGCATTGTTTCAGGGCCTGGACGGCCCGTTCGTGAAGCCTGGGGCCGAGCCTTTCCCCGGGCTTGCGCGCTCCGTAGCGTCCGTAAAAGACCCGGATGGTGGTTACCCCCAGTTCCACCGCTTTTTCCACCAGGAATTCGGTGCGTCCTCCCTTTAAAAGGGGAAGAAGCATCTCCAGACGATACGCCGGAGGGGGTTCCCTTCGCCCGGGTCCCAGGAGATGCACCCTTACCTCATCCCTTTGGATCCGGATGACCCGGGCCGGATAGGCCTCCCCCCGACCGTTCACGACTTCTATCTCCGTTCCCTCTTTGAGGCGCAACACCTCTCGCAGATGGTGGGCCTCGGAGGGGGAAAGGGCCAGTAATTTCCCCGGAGCGGCTTCGGCGGCAAAAAAACGCCGCGGCCTCATACTCGAAGATTGATCTTCTCTACGTAGGGTTTGAGCCCGGGAAAGCCCTTGGCCTCGGCTACGGCCTGCAGGACTCCCTCGGGATCCCGCACCCGGATACCGGAAAGGAGGCTTACGGGGGTGTCCTCGAACACCTCCGGAGCCATGGGGGTGCTCGGGCCCAGAAGCACCACCTCGCGGGCCCGCTGCACCTGGGCCAGGATATCCTCCAGGGTTCGATTGAGAATGGTCACCGAGGTAATTAAAATAAGCGTGGCCCGGGGCAGAAAGACCGGCATCTCGGTTTCGGGAAGAAGTCCGGGCCCCAGGTGATCTCCCCGTTCAAAGACCCAGAGATGTCCCACCCGTCCGGAAAGGCGCTTTACCAGAGGTTCGAAAAATCCTATCATGGCTACCTCATCCTCCGGCCCGGGCCGGATTAACTCCAGGGGATCACCCTTGAGGAAGGGAAGATCGCGGGAATTGAAAAGGGCATTGGCCACCGCCAGGGCTACGGAACCCTCCAAGGACTGCGGAGAGATCAATCCTTTGAGAATCAGGTCCGCGGGGCGTTGCCGGAAGGAAATCTCCGGGGGGAGATAGGCACAGCAGCCGGGTTCGAAAAGGGTATAGGCCACCCCGACCCGGCGGTCTGAGAGTTCAACCGCGGTGTAGCCCAGGCCGATGATGGCCCGCTCTACCAGTTTTCCCCGGGCCAGAGGAAGGGCCGCATGAAGCAGGCGTTCCTCGAGCTTCATTCCTTACGGGCCGAGGCCGGGCCTTTGGACCCCGGAAAGACCCGGTCTATGATTTTATCCGCCAGTTCCCGGAATTTCTGGGAGGCCTCCAGATTTTCGTGTAACACTACCGGTTCGCGTAACCTGTTTACCTCGGGTTCAAGCGGAATTCGTGCCAGAAGCGGGACCCCCAGTTCCCGGGCCAGTCCTTCACCACCGCCCTTGCCGAAGACCGGGATCTCCCCTCCCTCGGTCCGGAGATAGGACATGTTTTCCACCACCCCCAGAATGGCTACCCCCAGATCCTCGAACATCTTGGCACAGCGTCTTACATCCGCCACGGAAAGTTCCTGGGGAGTGGTAACCAGGATAACTCCCCGGGGCTGATAGGTGTGGCATACCGAAAGAGGGGCATCGCCGGTTCCGGGTGGAAGGTCCACCAGGAGAAAATCGAGCGGCCCCCATTCCACCACCTCGGCCATCTCCTGGAGGGCCTTGCCTACCAGAGGTCCCCGCCAGATAAAGGGCTGCCCCGGAGGGGCCAGAAAGGCAAAACTCATAACCTTGACCCCGTGGAGAGCCAGGGGCTGGATCTTGCCGCCGATGACCGAAGGACGATCCTCCTCGGAAAATCCCATGAGAAGGGGAATATTGGGCCCATAGAGATCCGCATCCAGGATGCCGGTCTGAAACCCCCGGAGTCGCAGGGCTACAGCCAGATTTACCGTAACCGTGCTCTTGCCCACACCTCCCTTACCGCTTCCCACCGCCAGGACAAAACGCACATCGCGGATACCGAGATGTTCCTTTTTGGGTGGTCCCCCGAAGACCCGGGCCCGCTCCTCGGGGGTCATGGTGGAAAGCTCCACCTCTACCTCCGAGACCCCGGGGACCGAAGCCACCGCCTGGCGCACGTCCTCGGCAATACGCCGTTTGAGCGGACAACCCGCGGTGGTGAGGGCCACCACCACCCGGACCTTCCCCTCCGGAGAGACCTCCACCTCCCGAATCATTCCCAGAGAGACCAGGTCCCTGTTCAGTTCCGGATCCTTGACCTTCTTCAGGACTTCTAAGATATCTTCCCGGGTGATCTCCATGGCTTAGACCTCTTTCAGCCCCAGAACATCGTGCATATCATACACTCCGGGTTCCTTCCCCACCACCCATAGAGCGGCCCGCACGGCTCCCCGGGCAAAGGTGTCCCGGCTGGCGGCCCGATGGGTAAGTTCCAGCCTTTCCCCGGGCCCGGCAAAGAGTACGGTATGCTCTCCCACGATCTCTCCGGCCCGGATGGTCTGGATCCCGATCTCCTTGCGGGGACGCTCTCCGATGATGCCCTCCCGGCAAAAGCGAAAGGACGACTCATCCCAGCCCAGGGTTCGCGCAATAACCTGGGCCAGGGCCAGGGCCGTCCCGCTGGGAGCGTCCTTTTTCATGCGATGGTGGGCCTCTACGATCTCGATATCAAAATCCTGCCCCAGGATACGGGTGGCCAGTTCCACCAGCTTATAAAGAAGATTGATCCCCAGACTCATATTGTAGGCCTGAACCAGGGGGAAGTGTTTTCGCGCCAGTTCGTGGATCTCGGTCAGTTCTTCCCGGGAAAAACCCGTGGTGCCGATGACCATGGCCTTACCGTAGCGGGCATTGATGCGGGCATGGGCGAGCGAGGCGGTATGAAAGGTAAAATCGATGATTACATCCCCCTTTTCGATAACCTTTTCCAGGGAATCCTCTACTACCACCCCGGTTTTTTCCGGTAGCCCCAGGATTTCAGCCACATCCTTTCCCAGAACCGCGCTCTGGGGATGCTCAAAGGCCGCTACCAGTTGAATTCCCTCGGTCTTAAGGATATGGCGAATAATGGTGCTTCCCATTCTCCCTGCCGCACCGGCCACAATGGCCTTAATCATCTTTATCCCTCCTCCTTTTTCAAATTTACTCCGCGCCAGATCTCAAGATAACTTCAACCTCTTACCTTATCTTGAAACGAACTCCCCCGCTTGTATCCTGAGGAGACGTCCGGCCTCACCGGAATCTCCTAAAGGAGCTTATAGTCCGCAAGGACGTTTCTTAGTTTTTCCACGTTGGCCTCGCTCATGGGAGCCAGCGGCAACCGCACCGCAGGGCTTCCGATCTTACCCATTAGGGCCAGGGCCGTTTTGGCCGGAACCGGATTGGTCTCCAGGAACATGGCCTTAAAGAGGGGATAGAGCTTGAGGTGTTGTTTGCGGGCCTTTTCCCACTGCCCCTTAAGGCAGGCCTCCATGAAACGGGACATCTCCCGGGGCACCACGTTGGCCGCCACCGAGATGACCCCATGCCCTCCTAGGGCCATGAGGCTATAGGCGGTAAAGTCGTCCCCGGAAAGGACCCGGAACCTGTTGCTGCAAAGCCGAAAGATCTCCGTGGCCTGTTTCATGCAACCGGTGGCTTCTTTGATCCCGATAATGTTTTTGATCTTGGACAGCCGGGCTACGGTCTCCGGGGCCAGACTGACCCCGGTCCTTCCGGGTACATTGTAGAGGATGATGGGGATATCCACGCTTTTGGCCACGGCCTCATAGTGTCGAAAAAGCCCTTCCTGGGTGGGCTTGTTGTAATAAGGAGTGACCATGAGCACAGCGTCTCCGCCCATTTCCTTGGCCATGCGGGTGAGTTCTATGGACGCTGCGGTGTTATTGGTGCCGGTGCCCAGGATGACCGGAACCTTACCTTTGGCTTCCTCAAGGGCGATCTCAAAGAGCCGGGCCTTTTCCTCCTTGCTCAGAGTGGCGGATTCCCCGGTGGTCCCTACCACTACCAGTCCGTGGGTCTTTTCCTTAAGATGCCAGCGTACCAATTCCCTAAAACCTTCCTCGTCCAGAGAACCCTCCTCGGTAAAGGGGGTAACGATAGCCACAATGGACCCTTTAATGTCCTCCGCGGAAAAGTTTTTGCATCTTCTTTTTCCGCACGGCATGTTTTGTCCTCCTTCCAGGTTATTTTCGTAATATGCTTCGCGGGGGAATTACCCCCGGACCAGCGGTTACGTTGGGAAGGACGAGGCTGCCCGGTCCTATCAGGGTTCCGGGGTTGGTTACGCTGTTACATCCGGTCTGCACCCCGTCTCCGAGGATGGCCCCCAGTTTGCGTAAACCGGTGTCCAGGAGTTCTCCCTGGTAACGAATACGAACCGTACCCCGGGCCAGACGAAGGTTGGCCAGTTTGGTCCCGGCTCCGAGGTTTACCTGGCGCCCCAGGATGCTATCTCCCACATAAGCGAAATGTCCGGCCTTGGCCCCGTCCAGGAACACGGCGCGTTTGACCTCGGTGGTATGCCCGATCACACAACCCTCACCGGTGAGGACCTCTCCGCGAAGGTAAGCCCCGTGACGCACCTCGGTGTTCGGGCCTATAAGGGTGGGCCCGGCGATCAGGGCCCCGGGTTCCACTATCGATCCGGGCAGGAATTCTATTTCCCGGTCCATGAGTACGGCTCCGGGAAAGAGTATCGCCCCGGGAAGGATTTCTCCCCTCCGTCGAATCCGCCATTTTCCCTTTTCGCGAATGATTTCCACTTCCGAAAAGGGAAGGGCTTCTCCCCGGCATATTATCCAGCCCTGGGGGAGAGGTTCCCCCACCGGCACCGAAGAGGGCAAGGGGGTTATATGTTCCCGTAAATACTCGGACAGGTGAGGGAGTATTTCCCAGACCCGGGTACAGCCCTCGAAAAGCACCCGATGTCGGGTTATCTCCGCCAGGGTAAAGAAATCCTCCGGAGCCAGGCTCATTTTCGCAGCACTTCCGCCAGGGGTTTTCCCACTTTTACCAGACCCAGTTCGGTAATTTCAAGCACCCGCACGGAGGTATCGTGGCCGCAGAGGCGGCATCCGTCTATACGGAAGAGACGCAGAATGGAACCCGGAGGCAATCCGTAGGCTGAGGCGGACCGGGCCGAGAGCAGGAGTTCCTTGGAGAGGACCATGGTGCAGTCCACGATATGTCCTACCGCGTAACCTCCGGCCGCCTCGGCGGAGAGTTCCTCGTGAGCGCTGCGTTTCTGGGAAACAAATACCGCCGTTTGATGCCATTTTTTGCAGAAGGTATAAAGGCCGCGCACAATGCTCCGGGCCATCATCTCGCGGGCTTCAAAGAGTCCGGTAACGGAATCTATTACCGTGCGGGAAACCTGATAGGTGCGATAAACATGAGCCAGGGTATCCATGAGGGTGGGAAGATCCTCCCGGAGCCGGTGATAACTGGCGGCATCAAGAAGGATAATGTTGTCCTCCAGGCGGGAGAATTCATGCCCCATGGCCCGGGCCCGTTCGCTCAACCCCTGGACCACAAAGGGCGCCGGGGTCTCCACGGTGACCAGACATACCCGTTCCCCCAGCGCGGCCTGCTCGATGGTGAATTGCTCGGCCATAAGACTCTTTCCCGTATCCGGCATGCCGGTAAGGTTGACCACCGCTCCCAGCGGAATCCCTCCCAGGGGTTTCTTTACCGGCCGTCCCTTCTCCCATTCCACCCGAAAGAAAAGCTCGTCCAGCCCCGGGACCCCGGTGGGAACCCCCTTCAGGGGGGGAGCCTTGGCCGCAGCCTCGGAGGGGCGAAAAATAGCTTCCTCTAAAACTACCCTTTCTCGATTCATAGTTGACTTGATCTCCACCTTTTAGCTATGCTGAAAATGTAGCATAAAATAAATCGTATCCCAAGGAGCATTATGCGCGAAAGAAGACGTTATCCCAGAGTGGATTTTGAATGTGTAAGGGTTTATCTCCCCCATCACAAAGAACCTCTTCCGGTCAAGGATTTGTCCTTACAGGGCTGTTTTATCAAGATGAAGGATCCTCCGCCTCCCGGAACGATCCTCAATTTCGAGCTGGAGCTACCCGGCGTGGGGCGTATCCCGGTGCGGGGTATGGTCATGCATCAGGGTGGTCTGGAGCGCAGCGGAGCCGGCATCCTGTTTCTGGAAATCGAAGGGGAATTTCACCATGTATATGCCCGGTTCCTGAAGGCCCTCCAGCTCATGAAGGAGGCGCGCGAGCTCTACGATAAGATTATCCTCTCCGAGGAATGACCCCTTTCCTCCTGCTGGCCTTTCTTATCGGTCTGTGTGTAGGAAGTTTTCTTAATGTAGTGATCTATCGTCTTCCCCGGGGACTCTCTATCGTGGCTCCCCGGTCCTTCTGTCCCGGCTGCGGGCGACCTCTGCGATGGTTCGAAAATATCCCCCTCCTTTCCTTTTTCTGGCTGCGGGGGCGCTGTCGCACCTGTCGTAAGCCTATCTCCTGGCGTTATCCCCTGGTGGAAGGTTTGTGCGGGATTCTGGCGGTATATTTTCTGAAAAGTTACGGGATAAGCATCCAGGCCGCAATTCCCTATCTTCTGGCCCTGCTCCTGATAGCGGCAAGTTTTATCGATCTTGAACACGGGATCATTCCCGATCAAATCACCCTGGGAGGGCTTCTGGCCGGGCTGGGACTATCCCCCTTTAGTCCCTTTCTCTCTCCCCGCGAGGCCCTGGTGGGGGCCTTCTGCGGAGCCGGGGCCTTCTATCTCCTGGGGGCCTATTATTTCTGGATCCGGGGGCGAGAGGGCCTGGGAGAGGGAGATTATAAACTCCTGGCCCTGATCGGGGGATTCCTGGGGCCGCTTAACCTCATCCCCATTGTGTTTCTGGCTTCCGTCTGGGGGCTCTGCATTGCCCTGCTTCTGGCCCTGGTGAGGAAGGAGAGACTTTCCGGAGGGAAATCCCTGCCCTTTGGCCCTTTTTTGAGCCTGGGGGCCTTTACCCTGTTAATCTATCCCAAAATTGCGACGTTCCTCTTTCCGCCGATCTATTAAATAGGTGCTGCCCGGGATCTTTTTTACATAATGTTTGAGCTGGGCCGCCACCGCGGCCACCTCTCCGTAGTGATGGAATCTTTCCTTCCAGATGGGCACCAGGGCCACGGAGACCGAAGGCCAGGCCATCCGGCAGAGGACCCCCTGGCGATCCGTGGTGATGAGACAACCTCTTTCCCGATCCTCCGGATCCACGAAATTGAGGATGAGTTCGTCGAATTTACGGATCAGCTCCTGGGAAATCTTTTCCGCCACCTCCAGAGGGACGATAAAGACGAAATCGTCTCCTCCGATGTGCCCCACGAAACCCTTGGGCCCGGCATAAAGGTCCACCAGATGCACCAGGATCCGGGCCAGCATACGGATGACCTCATCCCCCCGGGAAAATCCGTAGGCGTCGTTGAAGGGTTTAAAGTTGTCCAGATCCACGTACCCCACCGCCCATTCCTCGTCGCTTTTGATGATCTCCTCGATCTTGCGCAGGATGGAGGTATTGCCCGGCAGCCCGGTGAGAGGGTTATTATCCGCCAGGCGTTCCGCCCGTACAAAAGCCAGCTCCACCCGCGAGAGGACCTCCTCCCGAGAGGCCCCTTCACAGATAAAATCATCCACGAAATACTCCTTCCAGTCCATCTCCGGGAGTTTTTCCGGACGGATCACCAGCAGGATGGGCAGGGAAGCCAGACTCAAATCATATTTTAGGGCAAAGATAAGATCCCGGGCCAGTTCGGGCTGGAGGCTCTCGCTCACCACCAGGAGATCCGGAAGATTGAAAAGGATTCTCTCCCCGGCCTCTTCAATGGTGGAGAAGATTTCCACCTGGTACGCATGGTTCTTCAGGGCCTCGGCCCAGAGGGTATAAGGCGGTTCCTCCGGACTCAGTAGGAGTACCTTACGCACTCAGGGCCTCCCGCATTTCCTGGATAAAGAAACGTAGCTCATAAAAACGGCCTTCCAGCTCCGGCCACAGCTTTTCCAGACGCGAACGATCCAGGGGCACCCTCTCGAGCACCGGATCCTCGGGTTCGGGTACCCAGGGGTCCCCTCCACAGCCGAACCCCCGTGCCCTTACCAGTAAATCGGCCATCTGAACTACAGCGGTTTCCACCGGGAACTTTTGGGCCTTGGATACTTCATGGTGCCAGGATACCGGATCGATGAGCCGTTCGGGAAGATTCCAGCGATTAAGGAGATACCCCCCGATTTCGGCATGATCCATGTGCAGGACTTCCCTTTCGGCCTCGCGCCAGCTTATTTTCTGGTCCTGAACGATTTTCTGGATCCGGGTGTAGTCCTCAAAAAGGGAAGCCCGCTCCACTACTTTTCCCAGATCATGAAGGAGACCGGCTGTGGCCACCTCCTCGGGATTTTCCAGGCGGAGCTCCCGGGCCAGCACCCCCGAGACCATGGCCACCCCCAAAGAGTGTTCCCATAGGCCGATATCCCGGCTCTGCATCATCTCAAAGATAGAAGCGGTGAGTACCAGGGTGCGGATGACATTTAACCCCAGCAACACAATAGCATTGGACACGGTGGATATCCGACGAGGAAAACCGTAAAAGGCCGAATTTACCAGCCGCAGGACCTTGCTGGTGAGAACCTGATCCCTTTCGATCACCGCGGCGATCTGAGGGGCGGATACCGTTTCGTCGCCGATCATCTGGGTAAGTTTGGCCACGATGGGGGGAAGGGT
>NZ_WFVX01000036.1:0-9591 GCF_015491435.1 Thermosulfurimonas sp. | reverse complement strand
GTGTGCACCCGGACCCCCAGTCTTTCCAGAAGTCGCCGGATCTCCCGGGCCTCTCCGGCCACGTTGTATTCCCCCACCAGGTTCACTGTGGGATGCCTATACTTGGAAAGGGGTTGCACCAGATCCAGAAGTGCCTGGTAGGCCAGCGCATGACCTTCGGCCTGACTCTTTCCCGCAAAACCGGGACAGTTTATGGCCACCACCCGACGGCCCCATTCCGCTTCCGCCTCGCGGGCCACGCCAACCAGGTCTTCTCCTATGAGCCCGGTGGAACAGGTGGCATAAAGAAAGGCTCCCCGGGCCCGGGGATAAAGGGACCACACCTCCCGCAGGGCCTTCCTCAAACGGTCTAGACCCCCGAAAACGATCTCCCCCTCGGTAAGCGCGGTTCCACAGAGATCCCGGGCCTCGCCCCTTACCATGGCCCCGTAATAACCGCACCCCACCGGCCCGTGTACCAGATGTACCGCCTCCCGAACCGGCCCCAGCACATAACGGGCCCCGAAATAAACACAACTTCGCTGGGTCATGCCCCCGGGCTCACTGGCCCGACCGCAGGGCTTGATCCTCCAGGGCATACAGGCGTGGTTCCCGCAGGCCTTCATCCTCTCCCCCTTTACTGGTGGGTCCGGTCGTCGGGATAATGGTGATCCAGGATGGCGTTCACGATACGGGCTAGAAAACGTTCTCCTCCCCGGTAGCCCACGATGGGCTCCCGCTGGTACCCTATCCGGTCGTAAACCGGAAATCCGAAGCGAACCAGCGGGACCCTTATCTCCTTGGAAATATTCACACACCGGGAGTGCCCCAGAATCAGGTCCGGTGGGTCCTGTTTAAGGGCGTATTCCCATTCGAACTGATCGCTTCCGTTCATGATAACGGGTTGATAATTATATTCCTCACATACCTTCCAGATCTCTTCCGCCGCCGATGCACTCTTGGTGCCCACCAGGATGTAAGTTGGAATCATCCCCAGTTCACAAACGAAGCGAGTGGCTGCGGCCACAAAATCCGGATCGCCGGCCAGGGCCACCCGTTTCATCATGGTGTAGTGCAGGGTATCGGCCATAGCATCAAGGAGGATACCCCTTTCCCACCGTATGGCTTCCGGGATGGGCCGACCCGAGATTTCACTTACGGTTTTGAGCAGGCGATCGGTATGGCCCACCCCCAGGGGCATGGGAAGCACAAAGGCCGGCACCTGATAACGGCGGGAGAGCCATTTCGCACCGGCGGCCCCGGCATCCGGCGAAAGGGCGAAAATGGCCCGGGCATCTCCGGCCCGCACAAACTCCTCTACCCGGGTGCCTCCCGGAGGATAATAGGGGATACGGTTGGGCATACCCACCAGCGGACAGTCCAGGGTGTCGCTGATGTCAAAGAGGATATGGAAAGGCACCCCCATAAGTTCCAGAAGATGTTTCAGTTCCCGCAGGTCTCCGGGCAGGAGAAACCCGGGAATAAAATAGAGATCCTCCGAGGGCTGTCCGCTCTGCCGGGAAAGGGCCTTAAGAAACTCCCTTGCGGCCCGGTTATAGCCCTCCACATGGGAGCCGGCAAAACTGGGGGTATGGACCACCACGAACTTGGTAAGATCCAGCACTTCCGGCCCGAACTCCTCCTCCATCATCTCCAGGGCCTCGGCCAGAAAACTCTGGATATCGTCCCCGATAACCTCGCTTGAACAGGTGGTAACGATGGCAATAAGTTCGGGTTTATAGCGACAGACCAGATTTCGTATCCCTCGCACCAGATTCTTGCGCCCTCCGAAGACCGCGGCATCCTCATGAAAGGAGGCCGAGGCTATGGAGGCCGGCTCCCGAAAGACCCGGGAGAAGGTATAGCGCACGTAAGTGGTGCAACCCTGAGCCCCCTGGACAAAGGGAATAGCCCGATGCACCCCCAGGGTGGCCCACATGGCCCCAAAGGGCATACAGGTACGGCTGGGATCGATGCAGACCGCCCGTTTGGCTGCCGGTACCAGTTCTGGGGGAGGAGGCACATATTCCGGGGTGAGGGGCTTTTTCCCCAGACGCAGCTTTTTGTAAGTAATACCTTCGAGCGGAACCTCTGAAACCTGATTTATGATCTGGTTGATCATGGCTATACCTCCTTGGCTCTCTTAAAATTCGGTCCGGGCCAGATCCCATACCGGGGCGCAGACCGCCTGATAGATGTCCCGGGCAAAATTCACCATTCCCCGAAATCCGGCGTAAGGCCCGGCTTCATACGAATGCGAATTGAGGGTGGGGACTCCGAATTTACGTATGAGATACTTTTCCTTGAGCCCGGTAAGGAAGAGGTCCGGCCGGCAGGTCTCGATCATCTCCTCGATTTCAAATTCATTAGGATTATCAATGATGAGGGTCCCGGGTTTCACTCGCTGGACGATCTTCTCGTAATCCTCCCGGTGTCCGAAGGTGGTCATACAGGCCACCACCTCCATACCCAGTTCCTCCATGACCTTCACCCAGTGCCACACCCTAGGAGCCCCTACATAGATGGCCACCCGCTTCCCGGAAAGTCTTTCCCGGTACCAGGAAAGAGCCGGCTCTACCGCCGCGGTTTCCTCCTCTATAATCTCCTCGGCCCGGCGCATCATCTCCTTCTCTCCGAACCAGGCCGCCACATCCCGAAGGGCCTTGGCCGTCTGCGCCATTCCGAAAAGACTTACCCGCACTAGAGGGATCTCGTATCCCTCCCGAAGAAGTTCGGCGATGTAGGTGGCTGAACGCTGACAGTGAACGATGTTCAGGCGGGCATCCGGCAACCGGAAGAGATCCCGTATCCGGGCATTCCCGGTAAAGACACAGATTATACGCAGCCCCAGTTTCTCGAAGAGGGGAATCACCGGGACCAGATCCCAATCGATGTTGTAATCCCCGATGATATTGACGTCGTAAGGGGTCTTTTCCTCTTCCTTCAGTCCCAGCTCGGGGTGTTTCTTTCGATAATCCAGCAACCACCGGTAGAACTGGGTATTAAATTCGTGGTGTCCCTTGGACTGGGAGACCCCGCAGAATCCCGGGGAGGCACAGGCGAAAACGGGTTTGCCCACCTCGGCTGAAACCTCCCGGGCCACCTGTTCGATGTCGTCTCCGATGAGAGCCGTGGAGCAGGTATTGTAAATGATGGCCCCCTGTGCTCCGGGGTTGATACGGAAGGCCTCAAGCAGGGCTCTCTTCAGTTTCTCCGCTCCGCCAAAGATGATGTCCTGTTCGGTCATGGCCGTGGTGTAACAATGACGGCGATGATGGGCCTCGTTCTCAAGCACCCCGGGAGCGGCCCAGTTATACACGTCTCCCAGATGACGACGGGTACCCCAGGTATAGTAACCGCAGCCTACCGGGGCATGGATCATCTGGATCACATCCACTATAGGTCCGCCCACGACCCCGCGGGCTCCGGCGAAGGCTCACCCTCGTTCGGTAAGATCCCCGGGGACGGTGGGAGCATTGCATCTGGGTATGGTCTTACGATCCTCATCCACAATACACACATGTTTGACCCTCTCCGGAATACAGGCATTGCACCTCATCTGGTAATAACCCATATCTTTCCCCTCCTTCAGGAGTTTTTAAGCCATAGCCGCCCAGAGAAGGTCCTGCAGGGCATCACCCTGCCCCGGAACTCCGGCGGCATCGGCCCGACAGCGCCGGCAGGAAAGGAACTGGGGCAGAAACCGGGAGGCCAGACGTCTGGCCCAGCGTATCTCCGCCTCGGTAGGGGCTCGACGATCCCGGAAATGCCCCAGGGGAATGAGCGGGATGATATTCATGAGCTGGGCTCCGGCTTCCCAGGCCCGCCGGGCTATCTCGGCCACCTCGGTATCGTTCACCCCCGGAACCAGAACCGTATTCACCTTGACTCTGAGACCGGCAGCCGCCGCGGCACTCAGGCCTTCCAGTTGCCGGGAAAGAAGAACCTCTGCCGCCTCCCTCCCGGAAAGACGTCTTCCCTGGTGAGATATCCAGAGATAGAGATCTTTGGCCGTGCGCACCGTGGCAGCGTTTAGGGTAACGGTGAGAAAACGCACCCCCACGGAAAGTAAATCCGGAAGCCTATCCTTGAGGAGCAGGCCGTTGGTGGAGACGCAGAAACGGAGAGCGGGGAAACGTTCCCGCACCCGGGAAAGGGCCTCCAGGGTCTCCTCGTTGGCCAGAGGCTCCCCGGGACCGGCCACTCCCACGATCTCTATGCGGGGTTCAAGGGTAAGCGCCGTTTCCACATACTCCGGGGCCTCCTCCGGAGAGATCACCCTCCTAGCCGTACCGGGCCGATTTTCGCTTATGCAGGGGTAACGGCGGTCGCAATACGCGCACCGGATATTACACCGCGGAGCCACCGGAAGATGAAGCCTCCCCACCTGCCGATGGGCCTTCTCATCAAAACAGGGATGTCTAATCATCTCTTTTTCCTCCTCTCATCCGGATACCTTTCTCAGAAAAGGGCTTCCAGCCCCGTGTCCCCGGTACGTACCCGTCGGACCTCCTCCACCGGAAGGACAAAGATCTTCCCGTCCCCGTGTTCTCCGGTCCGGTTAACCTGAATGATCCGTTCCACCACCTTGGGAACCATGGCCTCGGGCACCACCACCCAGAGGAGCCTCTTGGGAATGAACCCGTAAGGGGAGCTCTCCAGCTTTTCGGCCACCTCCGGACTCACCCGATAGGCCAGCTCCCGCAGTCTTCCCCCCTGTTTGCCCCGCCCGAGCACCCGAAAGGCGGTAAAGGAGGGAAAACCCATCTCCTCCAGGGCCTTTTTGGTGGAAAGCATCTTGTTGGGCCTCACGATGGCTACGATTTCCTTGAGCATGTCCACCTCCTAAAGCTCCGCTTCTCCGGTACGAATGGTATAGGCCTCCTCCACCGGAGAGACGAAAATCTTTCCATCCCCGAAACGTCCGGTTCGGGCAGTTTCCATGATGATGGTGCAGACCCTCGGCACCTCCTCATCCGGTACCACCAGCAGGAGTAGGCTCTTGGGAAGCTCATCGTAAACCACCTCTCCCACGGTAAGGCCTCCCTGTTTCCCGCGACCCACCACTTCCACCCGCGTAAGGGCCAGGAACCCTTCGCGGGCCAGGGCCTCCACCACCTCGTCCGTTTTCTCCGGTCTTATGACCGCCTTGATCATCTTCATTTCCGGGCCTCCTTATAAAGATTGCTTCGATCAAACCAGACCGTATTTCACCACCAGGCTTTCCAGCTCATCCATGGAAAGGGGTTGAGGGATCACCAGATCCCGATTTTCCATGATGCGCCGGGCCAGTTCCCTATAGGCCTGAGCCTGGGGATGGTCGGGATCGTATTCCACCACTGTCTTGCGATTGAATTCGGCCTTTTGGACAATGTTGTCCCGGGGAATAAACATGATCATCTTGGTACCCAGGCGTTCACAGAATTCCTGCATGATCTCCTCCTCGCGATCCACCTTCCGGCTGTTACAGATGATGCCCCCAAGACGCACCCCGGTACGCTGGGCGTACTTCACCATGCCCCGGCAGATATTGTTGGCCGCATAGATGGCCATCATCTCTCCGGAGGCCACGATGTAGATCTCCTGGGCCTTCCCCTCCCGTACCGGCATGGCAAACCCCCCGCAGACCACGTCTCCCAGCACATCAAAGAAGAGAAAATCCAGATCCTCAGGGTAACCCCCCAGCTCTTCCATCAGATTGATGGCGGTGATAACTCCCCGGCCGGCACACCCCACACCGGGCTCCGGCCCCCCGGATTCCACGCACCGGATTCCCCCGAAACCGACCTTCACCACCTTCTCCAGGGTGAGATTTTCCTCCCCCTCCTCGCGCAGGAGATCCAGTACCGTCTCCTGTGGCTTTCCTCCCAGGATGAGACGGGTGGCATCCGCTTTAGGATCGCAACCATGAATCATGACCTTCTTCCCGTAATAATGGGCCAAAGCCGCCGCCAGATTTTGAGTGGTGGTGGATTTGCCTATCCCTCCCTTACCGTATATGCCAATCTTCCTGGTCCCTTCTCCCATAGGCTCCTCCTTTTGAGGTCTTTGCGGTAGAGAGGAGCAAGGGGGGTGCCAGCTCGGCCTTTCGAAGCATACTTACTCTAACCCCTCAACTTTCAGTCCAAAAATCGATCTGTTTGGATAAACCCTTCTGGAGGACAGAAAAAAGAAAAAACTGACGGGAAGTTTTGGGGGATTACTTTGCGGGCTTTGGCACTTTATCAGGTGGAACGTTTTTTGCATTTAATCCCGGTGATGAGGCTCATGGATACGACCCTGCGGGAGGGGATTCAGCGGTGGGGAGTATATTTTCCGTTTCGGGTTCGCCGGGAGATCGTGCGCTATCTGGCCGAAATAGGCATAGAGGAGGTGGAACTGGGAGTGGTGGGGGAGGAAAGACTTCGCGGGCTTCTGCTTTCCTGTCGCCGGTTTCCCCACCCGCCGACTTTCAGCGTATGGTTACGCCTGCGAAAGGAAGACATAGAAAAGGCGGCCCGCTTGCCGGAGGTGGGGTTTAATCTCAGTGTGCCGGTCTCGGAGCTTCAGATTCGGCGTCGTCTGCGCCTCGATCCGGGTACCCTCCTCAAAAAGACCGAAGAATTGATTTCTCTGGCCGCCCGATATTCTCCCTGCGTAACCCTGGGGCTCGAGGATGCCTCCCGGGCTGAGGAGAGTTTTATTTTACAAATCTGTAGAGTTTCCTTGGCTGCCGGGGCCCGACGCATAAGGATCTCCGATACCCTGGGACTCCTCCATCCCCTGGAGGTAATCCGTCTGGTGGAACTTCTGAAAAAGGCCTTTCCGGAAACCGAGGTGGGTTTTCACGGACACAACGATTTCGGGCTGGCCACAGCCAATGCCGTGGCCGCCCTCCTGGGGGGAGCCGATTGGGTGGATGTAAGTGTCCTCGGACTGGGGGAAAGGGCCGGAATCGCCTCCCTGGAAGAGGTCCTGGCCTATCTCTATTTCCGACAAAAATGCCAACACTATCGGCTGGAGCTTCTCCCGAAGCTCTCCCATTATGTGGCCTGGCAGGCCGGTGAGGTCATTCCGGAATTCCGTCCGGTGGTGGGCAGGAAGCTTTTTTATTGTGAGAGCGGATTACATGTGGATGGACTCAAAAAGGCCCCCGAACTTTACGAACCCTTTCCCCCGGAACTACTGGGATTAAAGAGAAAATTCTCCCTGGGGGCCAAAAGCGGACGCGCGGCCCTGAGGGCGCTCCTTAAAGAATGGCAACTGGATTGTCCGGAGGAAAAACTGGGCCATCTCCTCCGGGAAATCCGACGCCGCGCCTCGGAACTGGGACGCCCTCTCGGTCCGGAAGAAATAAAACATTTGTTAGATTCCTTACAACAAAAATGAAAAATCTTGAAGCCCTGAAACTGGAAGTCCTTTATGCCACCCATGAACTTATAGGGCAGGCCCTGGACCTGGAGGAATCCCTGCGACGGGTCCTGCGTATCCTGGGTGAGAAACTGGATATGCGCAGGGCCTCCATAGTCCTCTGGGACGAAGTCTCCGGACATCTCAAGATCAAGGCCTCCTATGGGTTGAGTGCCGAGGAGGAGGCTCAGGGTATCTATGCCATCGGAGAAGGGGTCACCGGAAGGGTCTTCGCCACCGGACAGCCCTGTGTGGTCTCGGATGTAAGCCGGGAACCCCTCTTTTTGAACCGCACCGGGGCCCGGCGCCTGACCAAAGAGAAAATCTCTTTCATCGCCGTCCCCATTCAAGCCCAGCAGGAAATTTTGGGGGTCCTCTGGGTGGACAGACTCTTCGGATACCGCGTATCCCTGGAGGAAGACCTCAGGTTCCTGGAGGTGATGGCCTTCCTCATTGCCCAGTTCGTAAAACTCAAACGCCAGGTGGAGGCCCGCGAGAGCCACCTCCGGGAGGAGAACCTGGCCCTGAGGGACGAACTGGAGTCCCGTCTCAGCGAGTTCATGTACGGGTCTCGCAGCCCTAAAATGAAGGAGATACTGAGTCTGGTGAAACAAGTAGCTCCTACCCGGGCCACGGTCCTTCTTCTGGGGGAATCCGGCACCGGAAAGACTCTCACCGCCAGGCTCATCCACGAACTCAGTCCCCGACGGGATCGCCCCTTTGTAAAGGTCAACTGCGCGGCGCTGCCGGAAAACCTCCTGGAAGCCGAACTCTTCGGTTACGAACGCGGAGCCTTTACCGGAGCCGATCGTAGCAAACCCGGTCGCCTGGAGCTGGCCGAAGGAGGCACGGTCTTTCTCGACGAGATCGGAGAGCTCTCTCTGCCCCTGCAGGGCAAGCTCCTGCGCTTCATTCAGGAACGAGAATTCGAACGCCTGGGCAGCACCCGAACCCGTCGGGTGGATGTGCGCATCATCGCCGCCACCAATCGGGATCTGGAAAAACTGGTTCGGGAGGGGGCCTTTCGGGAGGATCTATTTTATCGCCTCAACGTCTTTCCCATTTATATTCCACCCCTCCGGGAACGGCGTCAGGATATTCCCGGATTGGTTAAGTTCCTCCTGCACCGCATGGAAAAGACTTACGGCCGACGTCTCGTTCTCTCCCCGGAGGCCCTGCAAAAGTTAACGGAATACTCCTGGCCCGGAAACGTACGTGAACTGGAAAATATCCTCGAAAGACTCTTTATCGTAGCTGAAGAAAACCCGGTATCCGAAAAACTGGTCTCCCGACTTTTGAGCCTGGAGGAGAAGTCGGATCCTTCTTTCTCCTCTTCCGGCCCCAGGGAACCTACCGCCGAGGAGATCCTGGAATCACTCCGGCGTCACCATTACATCATCGCCCGGGCCGCCCGGGAACTGGGGCTCACCTTCCGTCAACTCCGCTACCGGCTGAAAAAACTGGGGCTGGAGGAACGGTGCCCCATACGCCGCGGCCGACCACCCCGAAAACTTTAGATTTCGAGACCGGAAGCTGCCTGCTCTCCATTTTTCGAACCGCCTGAGAGGTTAGAAGTGCGGGCCACCTCTTCGTAGGGGGAAAGTATTTCGTCCAGGGTGGCCTTGAGGAGACGGACGGCAAGCCCCGCGGTGGTCACCAATTGAGCGAGCACAAAGCCCTTCACCGCAAACACAAAGGTGAGCCCCGGTCCGCAAGCCGGGCTCCTACCGGATGATCAAAGAAGATAAGGATCATGGCTCCCAGGGCCGCAGGGGGACGGCCTCAAGGTGTTCCGCTCCGGGGCCGCCCGATGGATCTCCGGGGCCAGCTCCTGGATGGCCTGTCGGGTTCCCTCCTCCGGCTCTCCGTAGCCCGGGCCAGAAAACGGTAGGCCCGGAGGAGTCTTAAGGGGTCGTCCCGGGATATAGCCCGGATGATCCCGACCGAAAGATTCGAAAACCCTCCGCTCTTACGGACATTCTCTTTGGGGGCCCGTGGCTCCTTCAACCGGAGAGTTAGCTAACCGGGGATTCCTCAGCGATCCAGGGGGCTCACCACCCCTGTGATTCTTCGGGCCACGATATTCTCTACCCCGGCCTTGCGCAGGGCCTTTTTGAAGGCCCGTTGCACCGCGCTGGGATGAATATGATGCCTGCGGACGGTCTCGGTGCGCGGATCCACCGAAAGCTCCCGGGAGGGAAATACCCAGAACCAGCCCCACTC
>NZ_WFVX01000035.1:0-9212 GCF_015491435.1 Thermosulfurimonas sp. | reverse complement strand
TCCCCCACCACCGGATGGCCCTCCCGGGCCAGCTGAGCCCGAAGTTGATGCTTGCGTCCGGTTTCCGGAAAAAGAAGGATTCCGGTAAGTTCCCGGGAACGAAAAAAGACCCGAAATTCGGTTACGGCTTCCCGGGCTCCGGGAAAGGGCCGCTCCGAGATCCTGACCCGTCGCGAGCCCTCCTCCCACCGCAGAAAATGTCTGAGTCTTCCGGCCGAAAGCGGAAACCTCCCCTCCACCACCGCCACATAAACCTTGCTTATCTCACCCTCGCGAAAGGCCTCCGCAAGCCGGCGGGCGGCCTTTTCCGAGCGGGCGAAAAGCACCACCCCGGAAGTTACCTTATCCAGTCTGTGCACCGGGGCCAGAAAGGGGTTTCCGCCATACCTTCGCCGCAGGTACTCCCTCGCCCCAAAAAGAAGCCCTTCCTCCCCTCTGTGGACCCCCTGAACGGTGATTCCCGCGGGCTTATATATCCCCAGCAGATGACGATCCTCGTAAAGGATGTGCCACCTTTCCTTGACACCACCCCCGAATTGCACCATATTTGGGAACATGGAGTTTTACCTCATCCTAGCCGCTCTACTCGGGGTCCTCATCGCGGCCTTTGCCATTCAGAACGCCACTCCGGTAGCGGTAAAGTTCCTGGTGTGGGAGTTCCAGAGTTCCCTGGCGGTAATTGTAATCCTTTCCCTCCTGGCCGGCATGATCCTTATCTTCCTTATCTCCCTTCCCGGGCGTCTTAAACGCCGCAAGGAACTTTACGACAAGAACAAACGCATCGCCGAACTGGAGAAACGATTGACCGAACTGGAAAAGACGGCCTCCTCCGCTCAGACCACGGCATGAGTCCGGCCCTGGTAACCATAAAACCCGATTACGGCTATCCGGAAAAGGTCTCCTTGCTGGAAGCCCTTTATGCTCTGGTGGAGGAGGAAGCCCAGAATTATCCCTTTGTGTGTGAACCGGGTTGCGCCTCCTGCTGCACCACCTATCTCTGGGTGACCTCGCTTGAGGCCAGGTATCTTCACAAGGCCCTGGATCCGGATCTTGAGGCCCGTCTTCTGGCCTTGAAGGATTACCCCCGTCCGGGAAGCACCCCCAACACCATGGCCCTCCTTCTCATGCGCGGAAAGACCCCGCCGGAGGATCATCCCGGAGAGGTCGGGGTCTGTCCCCTCCTCGGCCCGGATAGGCTCTGTTCGGTCTATGAACGTCGCCCTCTTACCTGCCGGCTCATGTTCTCCGTGCAACGCTGCGAACTCTCCGGAGAAGCCCGGGTGCCGGAGGAATTCCTGGCCCTCTCCAGCCTCCTTTTTCAGATCGTAGAGGAAATAGACATCGGAGGTCTTTACGGACATCTGGCGGATCAGGTCCGGTTCCTCAGGGATCTAGAGAGGGGGGTAGAGGAAGTTCCGGAGGTGTTGCTCGGCAATCGCGAGGCCCCGGATCTGGCCTATCTTCCCCAGGAAGACAAACTGCGCCAGATACTGGCCCGGCTTTATCGACGTCGGCTACCCTCGGGAAAGACCTTCAAGGAAACCCTGGACCACCTTCGGGAAAATTTCGGTCCCCGGGAGGCCCTCTCTTTCCTCGATGAAATCCTCTAGGCCCCTCCTCTTTCTCCTTTTGCGTCATGAGGAAACCGAAAGCCCCCGCGGGGTCCTTTACGGACAGAGAGACGTGCCTCTCTCCAGCCGGGGTCGCCGGCGTACGGAAAAACTGGTGGAGAGATTATCCCGGCTTCCGGTGGAGGCCGTTTATAGCAGCGATCTATCCCGGGCCCTTTACGGAGCCGAACTCCTGAGTCGGCGCACCGGGGCCCCCCTTTTCGTAACTCCCCTCCTTCGGGAGATAGATTTCGGGGAATGGACCGGCCTTAGCCTGAGCGAACTTTTGGAGATCCCGGAGTTCGCCCAGCGTCTGGCCACTCCGGAAAAAATAAGCCCCCCCGGCGGGGAGAGTCTCTCTCAGCTCTTTGCCCGGGCCTCCCGGATGCTGGATCTCATTCGCCGAAAACACCCCGGGGGCCTGGTGGTGACCTTTGCCCACGGAGGATTCAATCGGGCCCTGGTTTCCTCCGTACTGGGCCTGTCTCCCCGACGTTTTTTCACCCTGGAACAACATCCGGGGGCCTTGAATCTCCTGGTATTCTTCCCGGAGGGGGTTCCGCTTCTGGCCCTCTTTAACGCCCCGGCGGAAATAGACCTCGCTCATTGGGTGGAGTATTATGGAGGCGGTGCGGAACCTCCTAGGTCAAATTAAAGACGCCGCGGCCCTGTGCGAGGAAGATCGTCTGGTACGGGTCAACCAGACCTTCCGGCGTCTCTTCGGCCTGAACAAACCCTATCCTTCGCTCTCGGAACTCCTGGCCCCTCTGCCCGAGGAAATCGGACGCTTCGAAGCCCGTCGGATCCATCCCCTGGAGCCACCCCTTCTTCTGGAAGGAGTTCTTCTTCCCTGGCGAGGGAAACGTCGCCTGCTCCTCCTCTGGGAAAGATCTTCCTTGGAACATCAGGAAAAACTGGAGCTTATGACCCGGCTGGCCGGGGAAATCGCCCATGAACTCAACAATCCCCTGGGAGGGATCCTCCTTTACGGAAACCTTCTCAAGGAAGACCTCCCGGAGGAAAGCCCCCTTCATCAGTACATCGACAAGATCATCAAGCTGGCCACCCGGGGCCGCATCATTGCCAAGACCATCCTGAGTCTGGCCCATCCGGAAGAGGGCCCTCGGGAAACCCTGGATCTCAATGTCCTCCTTCGGGAGATGTACGATCTGGTGGCTGAATACCGGGTGTTGAGACAGGTGGAACCCGTATGGGAACTCTCCCCGGAACCCGTACTCTGCCGCGGGATACGTTCTCAGATCGAACGGGTAATCCTCAATCTTCTCATCAACGCCGGTGAGGCCATGGAAGGTCGGGGCAAACTCTTCCTTAAGACCGGGAAAAGGGGCCGGGAGGTATATTTCGAGATCCGGGATACCGGGCCCGGGGTTCCCCCTTCCCTTCGGGCCCGCATCTTCGAACCCTTTTTCACCACCAAGAAACACGGCAAAGGCACCGGCCTTGGCCTTTCCATATCTTACAGTATAGTTACCAGACACGGAGGACGAATCGAACTGGAAGGGGCCCGGCCCCGAGGGGCTATCTTTCGGGTCCATCTTCCGGCCTTGGAGTATGAAAACGAAGGGACGGGTTCTCCTCATAGACGATGATCCCGGTATCCGGGACGCGGGGTTTCAGGTCCTCTCCCGCGAGGGCTACGAGGTGGAGCTGGCCGGCACCGCGGAGGAGGCCCGGCGACTCATCTCGGATTACGAATTCGATGTCATCGTCCTGGATCTAAAATTGCCCGGGGCCGAGGGGCTGGAGCTCCTCCGGGAAATCAAGGAGGAAGACCCTCAGGCCCAGGTGGTGGTCATCACCGCTTACGGAACGGTGCAGGTAGCGGTCTCGGCCATGAAACTGGGGGCCGCGGATTTTCTCCAGAAACCCTTCTCTCCCCAGGAACTGCGCCTGGCGGTGGCCAAGGCCCTGGAAAAAAGGCGTCTCACCCTGGAAAATATCTATCTGCGGCAGACCCTCCGGGAAAAGGAAGGGGCTCTGGAGTTCATCGGCCGCAGCGCGGCCATCCGTCGGGTGCTGGAACAGGCCGCCATGGCCGCGGAAACCGATTCCACAGTTCTTCTCACCGGTGAATCCGGCACCGGGAAAGGGCTCCTAGCCCGCAAGATCCACGAATGGAGCCCCCGGAAAGAGGGGCCCTTCGTGTTTGTGGATTGCGGCACCCTGGTCCCCACCCTCTTTGAGAGCGAGCTCTTCGGGCACGTCAAAGGGGCCTTCACCGGAGCCACCGCCCATAAGATCGGTAAATTCGAACTGGCCAACGGAGGGACCATCTTCTTTGACGAAATTGGAAACATTTCCCCGGACATCCAGGCTAAACTCCTGCGGGCGGTGGAGGAAAAGGAAATCTCCCCGGTGGGCAGTCACCGGGTGATAAGGGTGGATGTGCGTATCATCGCCGCCACCAACAAGGATCTGCGGGAAGAGGTGCGGGCCGGTAGATTCCGGGAGGATCTCTTCTTCCGCCTGAACGTGATCTCCATCCACCTCCCTCCGTTACGCGAAAGAAAAGAGGATATTCCCCTGCTTGCGGAATATTTCCTGAAAAGATACGCGGAAAAACACCGCAAACCGGTGCGCTCCCTGGCGCCGGAGGTGCTGGAGGCCTTCAAAACCTATTCCTGGCCGGGAAACGTGCGGGAACTCGAAAACACCATCGAGCGCCTGGTGGTCTTTTCCCGCAAACCGGTTATCGGACCGGAGGACCTCTATTTTGCCGGCTTCGAGACCGATTCCGCGGACTTCAGCCTGGAGGAAGATCTTCCTCTGGAAGAAATAGAAAAACGTTATATCCTTCGGGTCCTCAAGGCCTGCGGAGGCAATAAGAGCCTGGCTGCCCAGAAGCTCCGGATCGACCGTAAGACCCTGCGCGGAAAACTCAAACGCTGGGGCCTAGCCTGAGGAACCAGAAGAGCCGGATACCCGGCCCCTTTCGGCTCAGGGTAAAGCCCAGGAGCCCGTCCAGAAACTGGAGACTGCGTCCGGCCGGAGTCCGCCGATAGGAAAACAGAAAGGCCAGCTCGTGAACCCGAACCTCCCGGTCGGCCTCATACCGGTAAAGCCCCCAGAGAACACGCAGATAACAACGGCCGTCGGCCAGGTGATAAAGCTCGAATAAACGGAGAAGACTTCCCCAGGTGCGCTCCACCCCTTCGTCATAGAAGGGAAGCAGGGCCGGGAAATAAAAGAGACTTTCACCCCGGGCGTTCCGGGCCTCCACAAAGAGGGGCCATACCCGCAGAAAGAACTCCTTCTCGCGCCCGCGATAGGTGACCTTCCGAAAATGGGAAAGGAGCAGGATGCGCCCCTCCACCTCTTCCCCCTCTTCCTGACGCATGTGTTCCCCCATCAGCAGGGGCCAGAGCACAAAATCGGATTCATAATGCGGCGAACGCCGGGACCCGAAAAGGGGCCAGATCCGGAAACCACGGCGATGCTCCCCCTTCTGCCACTGGAAGAAGGGCCAGGGAAAATCCCACTGTTCAAAGGAATTGCCCTTGCCCTCCACGTGTTGAAAAAAGGGCCAGAGATAGATGGAGCGTCGAAATTGTCGGGCCTCTTCGTGGACATAAAGGGGCCAGACCATCCGGCGGCTAAAGGAGGGACTGCCCTCTTCGTAGCGGGTTTCCCGGATAAATATGGGCCAGAGGAAGAAACGGCGTTGAAACCGGCCCTTTTTCTCCCAGGATCCGAACAGGGGCCAGAATTTAAAACCCGAAAGGGTGGGACCCCGGCTGTAGTTGAAGATAGGCCAGAGGATATTGGTGGAACGATCCTCCCCCTTGCGGGAGGAGGAATAAAGCGGCCAGAGGAAGAAACGCACCTCGTCGGCCCCGAACCGTTCCCGAAAAACCCCATAAAGGGGAAAGATCCCTCCGTAGCCCTTCCCCTCCGCGGTGCGCCCCCAGAACACCGGAAAATAAGTATAGTGTTTTTCGCGACTCTTCTTGCGAGGCCCCACCTCCCAGTCATAGGAAATGAGAGGGACCAGACGAAAATGGCGATATTCCCTGTCCGCATAGTAATGCCCCAGCGGGGAGAGAAAATAAAAGTCCCGTCTCTCCCCCCGTTTCACCCAGGCCGCCAGAGGACGCAGGGCCACCGAGGATTCGTGTCCGTTTCGGTAACGATAAAAAAGGGGCCCTAAGGCCTCGAAACGGGAGACCTCGGGGCTGCGGGCCCAGAAGAAAAGAGGCCATAGATTTACGCGCTCTTCAGCGCCCGGAGAAACCGCCGGAAGACTCAACAGCAGGGCCAGGGAAAACCAGACCAGCCGGGAAAACCTCATCTCATAGCCGCTCCGGCAATGGTCCCCAGGATGGAAATGGGCACCTGTTCCTGGATACCGGTGGTGGCCCGGTTCACGTTCTGAAAGGCCCTCTTGGCCTCGTAATAAAGGGAATCGTCGTTGACCAGTTTACCCAGGGTACCCTGCCCTTGGTCGATCTTTCGGGTGATCCGTTCCAGGGAGGCTGCCGCGTTGTTCAGATGGTTGTATAGTTCGTCATCGGTGAGGAGTTTGCCCAGGGTGCCCTCGCCGCGATTGATCTTTTCCGCCACCTCAGCGATGGCCGTGGACCCCCTTTCCACACTATCCATGGCCTTTTTGAAGGATCGATAAAGATCTTCGTCGGTGAGGAGCTTGCCCAGGGTGCCCTCGCCGCGGGCCATCTTGTCTGAAACCACCCGCAGGTTATGCATGGTCACCTTAAAGTCGGATAGACTGCCCTTTAGATCCCGATAGAGGCTTTCGTCCGCCAGAAGTTTACCCAGGGTGCCCTGTCCGTTCACCAGCCTCTGCCCCACCACCTTGAAGGACGCACTGGCATCCCTCAAATTGGCCACCAGTTCCTTGAGGTTGTTCCTTCCCTCCTCGGTGCCCAGAATATCGGACAGCCCCTCAGCCACCTTGCGCAGATCCTTGAGGGTGGGGCCCACCTCGGCGATCAGTTCACTGAAATCCATGGGGCTTTCGGTGCGAGCCAGTTTCTCCCCGGGCTTCAGGAATTCCCGGCTGCGCCCCTGGCGGATCTCCACGAATTTGTCTCCCAGGACCCCGGCGGTACGGATCCGGGCCAGGGCATCCCGGCTTATCTTTACCCTTTTCTAGATGCGCAGCTCCACTTGAGCCTTACCCTGGGGCAGAAGCCCTATCCGGCCCACCCTTCCGATCTCCACCCCGGCCATCTCCACCCGGGCCCCCTTCACCAGTCCGGAAACATCGTCAAAAACGGCATAGAGCGGATAGGTACCCTTGGGGGCCAGGGATTCGGCCGCCAGTTTGATGGTCAGATACCCCAGGGCCAGAAGAGCCACCAGGACAAAGATCCCTACTTTAATTTCCGTGCTTTTTCTGTACATTTTGGACCTCCTCGGGATGGCATCCCTCAAAGGCACTGCGCAAAAATTCCTGCACAAAGGGATGCTCGCTCTTCCGGATTTCCTCGGGGGTGCCCTGAGCCACCACCTTCCCCTGGTGGAGAATGGCAATATAATCCGCCGCCCGCATGGCTATGGGCACGTCGTGGCTGACCACCACTCCGGTGAGCCCGTACTGGCGCTGGGTATCCCGGATAAGTTTCATGATGGAGACCTGAAGAAGGGGATCCAGCCCGGTGGTGGGTTCGTCAAAGAGGATGATCTCCGGTTCGAGAGCCAGGGCCCGGGCCAGAGCGGCCCGTTTTTTCATTCCTCCGGAAAGCTCGGAGGGATATTTGTCCCGGGCCTCCAGCAACCCCACTACCGCCAGCTTCTCCTGCACCCGTTTCTCTATCTCCGAATAGGAAAGACGGGTGTGCTCCCACAGGGGAAAGGCCACGTTTTCCGCCACGGTCATGGAATCGAACAGGGCTCCTTCCTGAAAAAGATACCCGAACCTCCGGCGCAGTCGCTGCCATTCCTTCTCGGAAAACCGGGTTACATCCTGACCGTCGATGATCACCTTCCCTCTATCCGGTTTGAGCAGGCCGATGATATGCTTGAGCAGTACGCTTTTTCCCGTACCGCTCTGCCCCATGATAAAGGTCAACTTTCCCCGGGGAATCCGGAGATTGACCCCCCGCAATACCTCATGTTCCCCAAAGCTTTTATAGAGTTCCTGAAGTTCAACCATACTTCAGAAGAGCAGCGAGGTCATAATGTAGTCTCCCACCAGGATACTCACCGAGGCGATAACCACGGCCTCGGTGGTGGCCCGTCCTACGCCCTCGGCCCCCCCGGTGGCGTTATATCCTTTGTAGCACCCGATAATGGAAAGCAGGGCCCCGAAAACCAGGGCCTTGTAAAGCCCGCTGGAAATATCTATCCATTCCACCATGTCCTGCATCTTCTTGATAAAGATCCCGGCATCCACCTTGAGGAGCAACACTCCCACCAGATATCCCCCGCCGATCCCCACCACGTCGGCGATTACCGTGAGCAGAGGCACCATGAGCACCGCCGCCCAGAGCCGGGGCACCACCAGATAATGGACCGGATTGATGGCCATAACCTCCAGGGCGTCGATCTGTTCCGTGACCCGCATGGTGCCGAGCTCCGCCGCCATGGCCGAGCCGGCCCGAGCGGTAACCATCAGACTGGTAAGCACCGGCCCCAGCTCCCGGACCATGGAAAGGGCCACCAGCCCCCCCAGCAGACTCTCCCCACCGAACTTGGAAAGGGCCCGGTAACTCTGAAAGGCAATAACCATTCCGGAAAAAAGAGCGGTCAGGATCACCACCAGAAGAGAATTCACCCCCACAAACTCCATCTGTTTGAAAAAGAGACGCACCCGATAGGGGGGACGAAAGGTATAAACCAGGGAGGTAAAAAACAGGAGGGCCATCCCCCCGGCCTCGGCCACAAAATTGACACCCAACCGTCCGAGATACTGGATGAAAGACAACATGGCTACCTCGCTATGCGCATTATATACCTAGGAAGGCCTACCAAGCAAATTTTCTATTTCCTTGTAAGTAGGAACTCCGGCCAGTCCGGGACGGGTGACCCCGATAGCAGCCATTTCCATAGCCTTTTCCAGGGCCTGGAGGGGGTTTTCTCCGCCGGAAAGCAGGGCAAAGAAGGCCCCGGCCAGGATGTCTCCGGCCCCAGTGGTATCCACGGCCTTCACCCGGCGAGCCGGGAGGAACTTCTCCTCCGAGCCGTGGAAGAAACTGGCCCCCTCCGCCCCCCGGGTGAGCACCAGATAACGCGTCTTTTGCCGCAGAAGGGAAAGAAGCCCCGCAAGATCCGCAGCCAGATCCTCCTCGCTTATCACCAGGGCCTCGAACCGGGGACAGGCGGTCAGATCCGGGACCCGCGGTCGAACCATTCCCTCCGGGGTCACCTCCCGGAACCAGCCCTGGGGATTGGCCACCAGCCTCCGATAGTTCAGCCCCTGCAGGAAACCTCCGTGCGGAGGGACCTCGTCCAGCACCGGGGCCAGATGCAAAATTTCTATCTCCGACGGCAGATCCAGAACCGCCCGGGGATCTATCCTCCCGGCCCGGGACCAGACCCTCTGTATGCGTCCGGAAGGCCCCTCTCGATTCTCGAAAACCGTGGTCTGCCGGGCCGGACAGAGATGCCAGAAGAGTTCCGGAA
>NZ_WFVX01000034.1:0-14490 GCF_015491435.1 Thermosulfurimonas sp. | reverse complement strand
CGGCGTGATCCCGATAATTAAGCCCCACGGCCACGATCTTGGTAGGGGTGGTGGGAGGGAGAAGAACCACCTCGGTGAGAGGCAGACCCTCTCGGGGAAGGTTGCTTGTGCCCGGTACCCCGGGAAGAGAGAAAATGCGGTCTCCCCCCAGGCGTCCCCAACCCTCCTGCTCTTGCCAGCGATAGCGCACTATCTTCATTCCTGGTACTCCTTTCCCCGGAAAATCGCTTTTGCTAAGATTAGGACGAAATGGAACTCTTGCAAAGGATCCTCACCTATCCTTTCTGGCGCATAGGGTCGGTATCCCTTTCCCTGCTCGGGATCCTTAAGTTTCTGCTGGTCCTGGTTCTGGGGCTGATGGGGTTGCGCTTCCTGCGCCGAAGGATGGAGGGTTTTCTGGTACGGAGGATACACCTTCAGCCCAACTTCGCCGCCTCGCTCACCACCCTGGCCTATTATCTGCTGGCCCTGATCCTGGTCCTGGTGGCCCTTTCCAGTGCCGGTATCAACCTCACCCAGGTGGGGATCCTCCTGGGAGCCCTGGGAGTGGGGATAGGTTTCGGACTTCAGTCCATCACCAGCAATTTCATTGCCGGAATCATCCTCCTTACCGAGGGGAGCCTGAGAATAGGCGATCTGGTGGAATTCGAGGACGGGACCATGGGAGTGGTAAAGAAGATCTCCATGCGGGCCACCATAATTCGCACCTTTGACGGGCAGGACCTCATCGTGCCCAATTCCGAATTCATCGCCAAGCGCATCTCCACCTGGACCTATGAGGACGACTGGCGCCGTCTGCGCATCCCCTTCGGAGTGGCTTACGGAAGCGATCCCCGGAAGGTGGAGGAGGTAGCCACCCGTGTGGCCCGCCGGATTCCCCTCACCGAGGAGGATCCGGATCATCCCATCCGGGTCTGGTTCGATGGGTTCGGGGACAGCAGTCTCAACTTCTCCCTGGTGGTATGGATTCGGCAGTCCAAGGTTCAGAGGGCCATAAGCGGCATCAAAAGCGACTATTATTATGCCCTGTATCAGGCCCTGCAGGAAGCCGGAATCGAAATTCCCTTTCCCCAGCGCGATCTTCATCTGCGCAGTATCTCTCCGGATGCAGCCCGGACGCTAAGGACCCTTTCTGGAGGTGAGGCATGAAGGATTATTTCACCCGGGTGGAGGAAGCCCGCGCCTACCTGGCCCGGCGACTTCCTTTTACCCCGGAGATCCTCATCGTTCTGGGCACCGGCCTTTCTGGGATAGGGGGCAGGATCCAGGCCCTTACCACCATCCCCTATCCGGAGATTCCCCATTTTCCGGTCTCCACGGTGGAAAGTCACGCCGGGGAGCTGGTGGTGGGCACCCTCTCCGGGAAACGGGTGGCGGCCTTTCGGGGACGTTTTCACTACTACGAGGGATATTCCACCCGGGAGATCACCCTCCCCCTGCGGGTAATGAGTCTCCTGGGAGCCCGTATCCTGGTGGTCTCCAACGCCGCCGGGGGGCTTAACCTGGATTTTCGTCCCGGGGATCTCATGCTCATCCGGGATCACATCAATCTGATCCCGGAAAACCCGCTTCGGGGGCCCAATCGGGAGGACTGGGGCCCCAGATTTCCGGATCTCTCCCGGGCTTACAGCGCGAGACTGCGGCACCTCTTCCGGGAAACGGCCCGCGAACTCGGGGAAACCATCCGGGAGGGGGTCTATGTGGCGGTGCCCGGTCCCAGCCTGGAGACCCCGGCGGAAACCCGGTTCTTGCGTCTCATAGGGGCCGATGCCGTGGGCATGTCCACCGTGCCGGAGGTCATCGTGGCGGTACATGCGGGCATGGAGGTCCTGGGGGTTTCGGTCATCGCCAACGTGAACGACCCGGATCATTTCCGTCCCATCCTTCTGGAGGAAGTTATCGCTCAGGCACAAAAGGCCGAATCCCGTTTGACCCGGCTCATGGAGCGGTTTATAGAAAAGCTGTAATAGCAAAAATTTTCCGCAGGGAGGATTCTTGGCCGAGCTTCTCATCAACTACGCCCCCTACGAAACCAGGGTGGCCCTGGTGGAAGAGGGACAGCTGGTGGAATTCTATGTGGAACGCCCCAAGGAACGCGGGGTGGTGGGAAATATCTACAAGGGGCGGGTGGTACGGGTGCTTCCGGGGATGAAAGCGGCTTTCGTGGAAGTGGGGCTTTCCCGAACGGCCTTCCTCTACGGGGGCGACTTTCTGCCCATCCTGGAGGGGGAGGAACTCTTCTCCGAGAACGATCTCTCCCCGGCCCGGGCGCTCTGCGAGGTCTTGCGCGAAGGGCAGGAGATCCTGGTTCAGGTGATCAAGGAACCGGTGGGGTCCAAGGGAGCCCGGCTTTCCACCAACATCACCCTCCCCGGGCATTATCTGGTCTATCTACCCTACATGAGCCATATCGGCATCTCCCGGAAGATCAAAGAGGAAACGGAACGGGAACGTTTGAAAAAGATCGTAGAGGAAAATCGCCCTCCGGGAACGGGCTGGATCGTTCGTACCGCGGCCCAGGGGGCTCGGGCCGAGGAAATCAAACCGGAAATGGATTTTCTTCTCTCCCTCTGGGAGGAAATTTCCGCTCGGGCGGAAAAGGTCCGGGCTCCGGCGCTGGTGTATGAGGAACCCGAAGCCAGTCTGCGGGCGGTGCGGGATCTCCTCACCCGGGAGGTCTCCTCGGTGGTGATCGACGATCGCCGGGAATACGAAAAGATCCTGGAATTTCTCTCCCGGGCCGCACCGCATCTCAAGGGCTGTGTACGTCTTCATGAAGGTCCCAGGGATCTCTTCGAGACCTACGGGCTGGAGGTGGACCCCCGCCGACTTCTTTCTCCCCGGGTATGGCTGAAATCCGGGGGGTTCATCGTCATCGAACCCTGTGAGGCCTTCACGGCCATAGATGTCAACACCGGCCGCTATGTGGGCAAACGCGATCTGGAGGAAACGGTCTTTCGGACTAACCTGGAAGCCGCAAGAGAAATCGCCTATCAGTTACGGCTGCGCAACATCGGTGGGCTCATCGTTATCGACTTCATCGACATGGAAGATCCCGGGCATCGTGAGGAGGTCTATCAGACCCTTAAGGAGGCCCTGCGGCGGGACCGGGCCAAGACCGCGGTGAAACCCATCTCGGACTTCGGACTCCTGGAGATGACCCGGGAACGCCGCCGGGAATCGCTCTACGAGGTCTTCCAGGAGACCTGTCCCTGTTGCGGAGGGGAGGGTCGTCTCAAGAGCCGCCGCACCATCTGTTACGAAATATTTCGTCGCCTGGAACGCATGGGCCCCCATCTCCGCAACAAGGTGGTGGAGATACGTCTTCATCCCGAAATAGCCGAATTTCTGGCCGAAGAAATGGATTTTCTGGGGGAAATCGAGGCCGCTTACGGGTTTCAGCTGGTGGCTTCCCCGAATAACGATCTGGCCCTCTGGGAATACAAATTCTTCATCCGCAATCACTCCTAGAGTCTGAACCCTTCTCCCGGATAGAGGACCCTGGCCTTAAGGCCCCGTTTCCGGGCCTCCCGGGCGAAGCGCAGGGGAGGGTCCTCCGGGGCTTCATCCCCCAGGGAATAGGCTCCCCAGTGGATGGGAACGGCCTCCCGGGCCCTTAGGTCCAGGGCCGCCTGTACGGCCTCCTCGGGATTCAGGTGAAAGGGGGCCATGAGGTCCCGGGGTTCATAGGCCCCGCAGGGCAGAAAGGCCAGGTCAAAAGGGCCGAACTCCGCTCCGATCTCGCGAAACCCCGGAAAGTAACCGGTATCTCCCCCGAAAAAGAGCCGCAGGCCGTCTATCTCCACCAGGTAGGCCACCCAGAGACTGCGATTATGATCCAGAAGCCCCCTCTGGGACCAGTGTTGTACCGGAAGAGCCCGGATCAGGATTCCCCCTATCCGGACCTCTTCCAGCCAGTCCAGCTCCACCAACCGGTATCCGGAAAGATACTTTCCGGTTCCGATGCCGGCCACCACCCGGGAATCCGCAGCCAGATGCCTTAAGGCCGAACGATCCAGGTGATCCAGATGGGCATGGGAGATGAGAATCAGATCCGGGCGCGGAACCTTAGCCGGAGGAAGGGGGACCGGAGTCTTGCGACGCACCACCCCACCGATGGGCCCGAAGATGGGATCAAAAAGGAGACTCCTCCCGGAAAGGTGCACCCAGACCGTATTGTGCCCCAGAAAGAAAACCCGGTCTCCATCCAGAAGCCTCTCCGGTTCCGGATTCTTTACCGGAACGGAAAAGGAATCCGGCACCCGATTTTCCAGAAAACGCGAGACCTTCCAGCGCAACAGGCGAAGCAGAGCCGGCCGTTCCTCCCGGAGCCAGGGATTGGTAAAGCGCCCCTCCGGAAGCCGGTGCCGGCCCTGGAGGACCAGATCAAGAACCATTTCCCTCCTGTTCGTCCTCCATCTTGAGCAATTCCTTGAAGCGGATATCCATCCCCAGGATGCCCACGATCTCTTCGTACTTGTTCCGAATGGGCGCGGACACAGTCAGACAGAGGGCCCCGGTAACCTTGGAGGTGTAAAAATCGGACACATATACCCGGCCGGTCTTAAAGGGTTCCACAAACCAGGGACGATCGGAGTAGTCTTCATCCCGAAGCAGGTGTTCGTAACGTCCCCGATCCTCCACATGCGTAATGAGGGGGGTGATCCGACGTCCCTCGCTGTTGACCACGTAAATAAACTGAATGTAGGGATGATCCTCCAGGAAATTGCGCAACACCGGAACAATGCGCTCGGAGTCCATGGAACGGATTTCGGGATGTTCGGCCAGCTCCTCCGCCAGACGGGTAAGGAGCTTTTCCGCCCGGGCCTTCATGCGATCGAGGTCGGAAACGAAGAGCTCCGGAATGTACTTGCGCACCAGCTGCATCATCTCTTCGTTGGAGATGGAGGTTATCCGTCCGGCCTCGTACTGTTTGATAATGTATTTGTAAATCTTGGCCACACCAGGATGGCGTTTGTCGATGCGTCGGTCGCCTTTAAGGTGAAAGTGGGTATTGATCCAGTAGGCGATTCCGGCGGTGCCGCTCTTGTCGGTAATGATGATACCGATGGGCCGTTTGAGAAGTTTCTTGGTATCGAAGGGGTTGTAGATCTCCTCGTTCTTGAGCAACCCGTCGATATGGATACCGGCCCGGGTGGCGTTGAACTCGGAGCCCACGAAGGGCTGGCTCGGAGGGATCTTCTCCCCCAGAACCTCCCGGTAGTAATCGGCGATATCGGTGATCACCGTGGTATCCACTCCGTTGTGGGTCCCGCGCAGGGAAATGTATTCAAAGATCATGGCCTCAAGCGGGGTATTCCCGGTACGTTCTCCGAAACCGAGCAGGGCGCAGTTGACCGCCGCACAACCGTAGAGCCAGGCGGTGGTGGCATTGATGACCACCTTATAGAAATCGTTGTGTCCGTGCCACTCCAGAAGTTCCCCCGGGACCCCGGCTTCCTCGATCAGGACCCGCACCAGCTTGGGCACACTCCGGGGCAGGGCCGCCTCCGGAAAGGGCACCCCCAGCCCCAGCGTATCGCAAAGGCGGATCTTCACGTCGATCCCCGACTCCTCCCGCAGTTTCATCAGCTCGATGGCAAAGGGCACCACAAAACCGAAGATGTCCGCCCGGGTGATATCCTCGAAATGGCAGCGGGGCACAATGCCCAGGGAAAGGGCTTCCTTCACAATCCTGAGATAATCCTCCAGGGCCTCGCGCCGGGTCTTTTTGAGTTTGAGGAAGATATGATAATCGGAACAGGAGGTAAGAATGCCGGTTTCCTTGAGGCCCATTTCCTTTACCAGTTGGAGATCCTCCACCCGGGCCCGGATCCAGCCGGTCACCTCCGGATAGCGGTATCCCAGGGCCAGACACTTTTCCACCGCCTCCCGGTCCTTCTGGGTATAGAGGAAGAACTCGCTCTGCCGGATAACCCCGTTGGGTCCTCCCAGCCGATGCATAAGCTTGTAGAGATCCACGATCTGTTCCACGGTATAGGGGGGGCGGGCCTGCTGACCGTCCCGGAAAGTGGTGTCGGTGATCCAGATCTCCCGGGCCGGACTGGGAGGAATATACTTGTGATCAAACTCCACGTAGGGCACATCGGTGTAAGGAAAGATCTCTTTCATGAGGTTGGGCTCGGGAACGTCCTTCAGTTCCGGCTGCCAGAACCGGGTATGTACATGCTCCAGGAGCTTTTTGTCCGGATTCCACCTGGGCATGGGAAACCTCCTTCCCGTCTGGAATAGTTCCAGCCTAACATAACATAGAAGATCCGGCCCGGCGACACCGAGGGTCAGGGACGGAAATTAAGGCGGTAATATCGGTAGTAACGAAGCACCATCCGAATATAGCGTCGGGTTTCGGGAAAGGGCGGGATACCGTGGTAGCGTTCCACCCTTTCGGGGCCGGCGTGATAGGCGGCCAGGGCCAGGCGCAGATCTCCGAACCGGTCCAGGAGCTGTTTCAGGAACCGGGCCGCCCCGAAGATGTTCTGCCGGGGATTAAAGGGATCCCGCACCCCGGTCAGGCGGGCGGTCTCGGGAAGAAGCTGCATGATCCCCAGCGCTCCCCGAAAGGATACGGCCCGGGGATTGAACCCGGACTCCACCCGGGCCACGGCCTTAAGAAGGGCGGGATCCAGCCCCACCTCCCGGGCCGCCTCCTCAAAAAGATAATCCAGGTCCACCGCGGTCCTTTTCCTGGGAGTGCGCAGATAAAGCTTCCACCCCGGACCCATGGGAACATTGGTAAAATAGATCCGGCCGTCCGGGGCCACGTACCGATAAATATCGGCCCGCAGGCCCGGGACCCAGAACAGAAATCCTAGGAGGAACGCAAAAAGGCCTCGCGGCATTTCTCGCTACAAAAATAGTGGGTCTCCCCGTCGCGGGTGACCCGATAGGCCGTGCTCTTGGGACAATAGACCCCGCATACCGGATCCCGCACCAGTTCGTCGGAAAGAGGAGTGGGCCTCTTCTTTTCGGGATTTTCCCGCACCAGGCCCTTGAGATCGCGCACCAAGCCCTTAGCCGCCCAGAGCACCAGAAAGACCAGAAAAAGAAGGAAAAGCAGACGCATCATCCGGCTCCCCTCTGCATTCTACCTCCCCGGAACTTCGGCGACAAGCGGCCCCAGCCGATAAACCCGGGAATTCTCCGGCAGCCCCTCCAGCAGCTCCTGCACCGTATGTCCCAGCAGCGGATGCCTCCATTCCGGGACCAGTTCACAGAGGGGGACCAGGACAAAGGCCCGCTGGTGCAAACGGGGATGGGGGATCTCAAGCCAGGAGCCCCGGATTACCTCTTCCCCGTAAAAGAGGATATCTATATCCACCACCCGATCCTTAAGACCGTCTTTCCTCACCCGGCCCAGCTGCCTTTCGATCTCCAGGGTCCGGAGGACCAGTTCCCAGGGCGAAAGGGAGGTTCTCACTATGGCCACCAGATTATAAAACCAGTGGGGGGAGGAAAATCCCACCGGCTCGGTGAGATAGACTGAGGAGACCGGTCCGGGGAAGATGCCCGGAGTGGCCCACAGGGCCCTGAGGGCCTGACCTAGATTCGCGGCCCGGTCTCCCAGGTTGGACCCGAGCCCCAGACCGACACTGATCAGAGATTTAGGGAGGCCAGACGTGAGAGGGCCTCCTCCAGACGTTCTTTTCCTACGGTGAGGGCGATGCGAAAATACCCCTCCCCCGGGTCCCCGAAGCCGTTACCGGGAGTGACCACGATTCCGGCCTCCCGGATAAGCCGAGCACAGAAATCCGCGGAAGTGTAACCCGGCGGCACCTTTACCCAGAGATAGAAGGTGGCCCGAGGGGGATAGACCTCAAAGCCCAGTTTTTGTAAACCCTCCAGCATAGTCCGCCGGCGCTCATCAAAGATGCGCCGATGTTCCTCCACACAATCCTGCGGCCCGGTAAGGGCCGCAATCCCGGCCTCCTGCACGGCCTGAAAACAACCCGAATCCACGTTGTTCTTGACCGTGGTAAGCCCCTTCACCAGTTCGGCGCATCCCACGGCAAAACCTATCCTCCAGCCGGTCATACAGTAAGTCTTGGAGAGACTGTGGAATTCTATGGCCACCTCCCGGGCCTCGGGGACCTCAAGGATACTGGGAGGACGATACCCCTCGAAGTAAAGCTCGGTATAAGCGGCGTCATGAGCCACAATAAGACCGTGTTCCCGGGCAAAGGCCACCACCTGGGAAAACCACTCCCGGGTCACCACCGCGGTGGTGGGATTGTTGGGATAATTGATCCAGAGGATCCGGGCCCGGGAAAGGACCTCCTCCGGAATGGCCGCCAGATCCGGACGGAAATCGTTTTCCGGCCTAAGCGGAAGATAATAGGTCTCCCCCCCGGCAAAGAGGGTGCCTATATGGTAAACCGGATAGGCCGGGGTGGGCACCAGCACCACCTCTCCGGGATTGACGAAGGCCAGAGGGAAATGGGCAATCCCCTCCTTGGAACCGATAAGGGTCACCACCTCCGAGGCCGGATCCACCTTCACCCCGAATCGTTTCTCGAACCATTCCGCCGCCGCCTCCCGGAAGGCCGGCATCCCCACACTGGAAGGGTAATGGTGGTTTTCCGGCCGCTCCAGGGCCTTCTGACCGGCCTCTACGATATGCGGTGGGGTGGGAAGATCCGGGTCTCCCACCCCGAGATCGATCACATCCATGCCCCGATCGAGGGCCTCGGCCTTAAGACGATCCAGCTCCACGAAAAGGTAGGGCGGAAGCCTGCGCAACCGCTCGGAAAACGAAAACATCACTCCCTCCCTCCTTCCCTGATCTCTCAGGCCACAATCACCCCTAATTCCTCGGCCTTCCTCCGGGCCCTTTCGGTAACCATCTCCCCGATCCCCACCGGAAGGACCCGGCCATCCATCAGGCGCTGAAGGATCCGTGCCCTTCTTTGAGCCCGCTCCACATCTTCTATATCCACCGTGAGCGAAACCTCCGCGGCCAGAAAAACCTCCTCCCTCGACTCCTTGAGTTTTCCCCTAACAAGCCCATCAAGCCTTAAGGCCTCCAAACGCTCCTCTTCCGTGAGACGCCCTTTCTCAAAGGCTTGATCCACAAGATTCGCAAGATCCTCCATGGAAATCACACTCTTTTTCTATGCGGGAAAGTCGGACCTCCTGGGCTCCTGCCCTCCTTTCGAATTCGGGGTAACGATACCTTATAAATTCCTCGAATTTCCTGGGAAGCTCCAGGAGGTCCGCACTAAGCACCACGGCCCGCAATTCCTCTAACCACTCCGGATGACTCCGGAGCACCCGTAAAAGATCGCTGAAGCTGCGTATCTCTGCCCTACCGTTCACGCTTGCCTTCGATAAACTCCAGGGTCATCTGACGGGCCTTCCAGTCGGGGTACTGCTCCGGCGGATGTTTCATGGTATAGGCGGAGATGGAAATCAGAGGCCCTCCGATCCCTCGATCTTTGGCCAGCTTGGCACAACGGATGGCATCCATGGCTGAACCCGCGGAATTGGGCGAATCCTCCACACTGAGCTTGAGTTCGATGTACATGGGCACCCCACCGAAAAGCTCTCCCTCCAGTCGGATATAGGCGATCTTGTTGTCCTTGAGCCAGGGGACATAATCCGAGGGGCCGATATGGATGTTGTCCGCCCCGATATCGTAGGGCAGGAGGCTGGAAACGGCCTCGGTCTTGGAGATCTTTTTGGTCTTGAGACGCTCCCGGGCCAGCATATTCAGAAAATCGGTATTCCCGCCGAAATTGAGCTGATAGGTACGCTTGATGGGCACTCCCCGATCGATCATAAGCTGGGCCAGGGTACGATGTACGATGGTGGCTCCCACCTGGCTCTTGATATCGTCTCCCACCGCAGGAATTCCTTCTTTGGTGAAACGCTCTCCCCATTCCTTGTCCGAAACGATAAAGGTGGGCATGGCGTTCACAAAGGCCACCCCGGCCCGGAGGCAGGCCTCGGCATAAAAACGGGCCGCCTCCTCCGAACCCACGGGGACGTAATTGATGAGCACTTCGGCACCGGTATCCTTGAGCACCGCCACCACGTCTTCAAGTTCGTCCTCTTTTTCCTCGGAAAGCACAAAGGTCTGCGCTTCGGGATAGTTGTTCATGTGCGAGGCACAGCCGTCCAGGGTCTTTCCCCGCCTGACGCGCACCCCTATGGCCGGCACGTCCCGGTAGAAGACCGTGGTGCAGTTAGGAGGAGAGAAAATGGCTTCGGCTACATCCTTTCCTACCTTGCGGGCGTCTATGTCCCAGGCAGCCACCACTTCCACATCCCAGGGATAGTATCCCCCGATTTCCGGAAACATCACCCCCTTTATAGCTTCCAGACCCTTTTCCTTGTAGTAATAGATCCCCTGAATCAGAGAACTGGCACAGTTTCCGACGCCCACAATAGCCAGCCTTACCTTTTTCTCCGCCATGTCTCCCCTCCTTCTTCAAGATTTTGCCAGAACCAAACAGACCTCTACCTGCTTCAGAGACCCCTTCCCTAAAGCAAGATCGGGCCACTTCAACTATAAAATTTTAGCTTTTCGCTGACAAGGGGTCGGGTTTTAAATGACGCCACAAATTCTGATCCGCCGGACAGAGCGGGAGATCTTCTATCTCCTCCTGGGAAAACCAGGCCATTTCCTGCCCCTCAAGGGGCCGGGGCACTCCCTCTCCCTTCACCTCAAAAAGAATCAGTTCCACGGTTATTTCAGGATAGGCATATATCACCCGCCCGAGTTCTTCCTCCACTTCCACCTCGATCCCCAGCTCCTCCCGAAGCTCGCGCCGCAGGGCCTCCTCCGGCCTCTCTCCGGGATGGACCTTGCCCCCGGGAAACTCCCAGAGCCCGGCCCGGGCCTTGCCCGCGGGTCTGCGGGAAAGCAGTATCCGCCCGGAGGAATCCCTTAAGAGACCGGCCACCACCAGGACGGGTTTCTCAGACATCCCCGAAGACCCGCCGAAAGATGGTGTCCACATGGCGCAGGTAGCGCCGGAGATCGAAAAGATCCTCTATCTCCTCCGGGGAAAGATAGCGGGTGATCTCGGCATCCGAGAGCACCTGATTCTTAAAGTCCTTTTCCGGGTCCTGCCAGACGGCCATGGCGTTTCTCTGCACCAGCCGATAGGCTTCCTGCCTCGGGAGCCCCTTTTCCGTAAGGGCCAGAAGCAGGGGCTGGGAGTAGATGAGCCCCCGGAGGAGTTCGAGGTTCCGGCGCATGCGCTCCGGATAGACCACCAGGTTGCGCAGGAGGCCCTCCAGGCGTTTAAGCATGAAATCCGCGGCGGTGGTGGCGTCGGGCACGATGACCCGCTCCACCGAGGAGTGGCTGATGTCCCGCTCATGCCAGAGGGCCATGTTCTCAAGCGCCGGGGTAAGGTAGCCCCTTACCAGGCGAGCCAGCCCGCAGAGGTTTTCCGAGAGGATGGGATTGCGCTTGTGCGGCATGGCCGAGGAGCCCTTCTGACCCCTGGCGAAGTATTCCTCGGCCTCCAGCACTTCGGTGCGCTGAAGGTGCCGGATCTCGGTGGCGATCTTCTCCACCGTGCCCGCTAGAATGGCCAGCGCGGCCATGTATTCGGCGTAGCGGTCCCGCTGGATGATCTGGTTTGAGACCGGAGCGGGTTTAAGTCCCATTTTCTCGCACACGTAGGCCTCCACTTCGGGTTCCACATGAGCGAAGGTCCCCACCGCCCCGGAGATCTTACCGTAGGAGATGGCCTCCAAGGCCGCGGAAAGCCGCCGGAGGTTCCGCCGCATTTCTTCATACCAGAGGGCCAGTTTGAGGCCGAAGGTAATGGGTTCAGCGTGAATGCCGTGGGTGCGGCCGATCATTACCGTGTCCTTGTGTTCGAAGGCCCGGGCCTTTAGGACCTCCATTACGGACTTCACATCCTCGATGATGATCTCCAGGGCCCGTTTCATGAGCCAGGCCATGGCGGTATCCAGCATGTCCGAGGAGGTCATACCCAGGTGAAGATAACGGCCCTCCGGGCCGATGATCCTTTCCATGTAAGTGAGGAAGGCGATGACATCATGCCGGGTCTCTTTCTCAATCTCTTCTACCCGGGCCACGTCCTCAGGAGAAAAACCCTCTTCAAGGTACTTGCGGGTCTTCTCCCGGATTACGCGCAGGGCCTCCTCAGGCACCCTTCCCAGCCGGGCCCACCCCTCGCAGGCCAGGACCTCCACCAGAAGCCAGGCCCGAAGCTTTTCCTCCGGGCTCCAGAGTCTCGCCATCTCCGGGCGGGTATAACGGGGTATCATCGCGGCCTCCTTTTCCCTTTTCGTTCTTCGGGGGAAGGATAAACGAAAACCCGCGCCCGGACCAGCCCCGGTTTTTGAGGTTGCAACTCCGGTATTTAGGGTTATTTTAAGAATGTCTTCGGTGGTGACCGTAGCTCAGGTGGTCAGAGCGCCGGGCTGTGGCCCCGGAGATCGTGGGTTCGAGTCCCACCGGTCACCCCAAAAATTGACGATTTCCTTTCTCAAAATCTCCTTCCTGACCTCGTATAGAAGCCTCTCCTTTTTAGAAAATCTCTTTTTTGCTATAATTGAAAAAACTCAGGGGGCTAAGACCGTCCAGGGCGAATGACCATCCCGGAACCCGGCCAGATAGTAAGGGTAAGGAACCAGACCTTTTTGGTTCAGGATATTTACCCCTACTCAACCCCTGAGGCCGCCTTTCACAAAGTTACCCTTGAATCCCTGGAAGACCACCGGTTAGGCACCTCCCTTGAGGTTATCTGGGAGCTTGAAGTCTCTCCACGGGTCGAAGAGGTGCTAAGTTTTCCCGACCTTTCGGCCTGGGATCCTCCGGAAAGATTGGCCTCGCTTCTTCTTTCTCTCCAGTGGACCGAGGCCTCGGTTTTCGCCAGGGACTCGTTTACCGCGCCCTTCCGTGGGGCCATAGAGATCGAACCCTATCAGCTTGAGCCGGTGGCAAGGGCGCTGGCCATGCCCCGGGTCTCTCTCCTTCTGGCCGATGATGTGGGGCTCGGGAAAACGGTAGAGGCCGGCCTTATCCTCCAGGAACTTCTGGCTCGCGGCCGTGTGCGCAGGATCCTGATCCTTTGCCCGGCCTCGCTTCAGAGGCAGTGGCAGGACGAAATGCTTACCAAATTCAATTTGGTCTTCAAGATCATAGACCGGGACGAAATTTTAAGGCTCCAGAGGGAATACGGACTTCATGTGAACCCCTGGGAGTCCTTCCCGCGGCTTATCACCTCCATGGACTTTTTAAAACGAGAGCCTTATCTCCAGCAGTTCCTGAGCACCACCTCCTGGGATCTTCTCATCGTGGACGAGGCCCACAATTGTGCCCCTTCGGGTCGCAAGGACTATGTTCGGGATTCCGATCGTACGAAGCTCCTCCGCCAGATAACCCCTCATTTTGAACACCGCCTTTTCCTCACCGCCACTCCTCACAACGGCTATACCGAGTCCTTCACGGCCCTTCTGGAGTTGCTTGATCCCCTGCGTTTCACCCGCGGCCCCAGAGTGGACCCTCGCCAGGCGAAACTCGTAATGGTGCGGCGCCTTAAAAGAGAGCTTACTCCAGAGGTTTCCAACCGAACCTTCCCGAAGAGGACCATCAAGGCCCTGGAAGTGGCCCTTTCTCCTGAGGAAAGAGAACTTTTTGACGGCCTTGAAGCTTATATTAAGAAGAGACTTGCGAGACCCTTTAAAGATAAAGTTCAACGAAACGCCCTGCGTTTTGCCCTGACCATTCTCAAAAAGCGCCTGCTCTCAAGTTATGCGGCCTTTCGCAATTCCCTTGAAGTTCATCTGGAACATGTAACCAGGCCTACAATCTCAATGACCGAAGAAACTTCTTCCAGGACCGTGGTTTTTGAACGGCTTGCCGAAAGGCTTGCCGAAGACACGGCCGATGACCTGGAGAAACAGGCCCTGGAACTCGAGGCCTTAAAGGAAGGGAGCCTTCTTCTTGGAGAAATTTCCTCCGAGGAGGCTGATCTTCTTGGCCGCATGTGGGATTTGGTGTCTTCCCCCGAACTTCCCGACACCAAATTGAAAACTCTATTTTCTCTGGCCGATGATCTGATCGCCCAAAAACGACTTATCATCTTCACCGAGTACAAGGACACTCTGGATTACCTTTATGAAAAGCTTTCCGCCCGCTATGGAGAAGAGAAAGTGCTTGCGCTTTACGGAGGGATGAATCTTTCCGAGCGCGAAAAGATCAAAGAGGCCTTTCAGGCTCCGCCTTCCGAACATCCGGTGCGTATCCTGGTGGCCACCGATGCCGCCGCCGAGGGCATAAACCTTCAGAACTATTGTCACCATCTCCTGCACTATGAAATCCCCTGGAACCCCAACCGTCTTGAGCAACGAAACGGCCGTATTGACCGTCACGGCCAGAAAGCCGAGGAAGTAAAGATTTTTCACTTCGTCTATCAGGATCATCAGGATTCAGAATTTCTGGACACCATCGTGCACAAAGTGGAAAAGATGCGGGAGGATCTGGGT
>NZ_WFVX01000033.1:0-5835 GCF_015491435.1 Thermosulfurimonas sp. | reverse complement strand
TTCGCGTACGCTAGAGTGGTATTTAGAAAACCGCGAGTGGATAAAGGATATTCGTGTCTAATTTTGACTTTTCCGTTCTTTTCGGGGGCCGGGCCGGAGACGGGATCCGTCAGTTAGGGCAACTCTGGGCCCGGTTGCTGGCCCGCCGGGGCTTAAGGGTCTTCCTTTACGATGACTATCCCTCCCTCATCCGGGGTGGGCACAATTTCACCGTGGTGCGGGCCGCCGAGGAGCCGGTCCTTGCGCACCGCAGCCGCATAAACCTCCTCGTGGCCCTAAACCGCGAGGCCCTTGAGCGTCACCGGGAAAAGCTTTCTCCCCCGGGGCTCATCCTCTACGATTCCTCGGCCTTTGAGGCCCAGGGGATAGGGGTGCCCTGGAAGGAAATCGTAAAGGAGCTTTCCGCTCCTCCTATAACCCGGAACACCCCGGCGCTCGCCTCCGTGGCAAGGACCGTGGGAATTCCGCTCTCGGAGCTTGAGGAAACCCTGAGCCGCGATCTCCCCAAGGCCAAAGAGATCAACCTTTCCGTGGCCCGGAAAAGCTACGAGCTTACCCCGGAGGGAACCCTTACCTTTCCCCGCCCCTCTTGCGCCCCGTATCCCACCCTCTTCGGAAACGAGGCTATCGCCCTCGGGGCGGTAGCTGCGGGGCTTCGCTTCTATGTGGCCTATCCCATGACCCCGGCCTCCTCCATCCTTCACTATCTCGCCCAGCACGGGGAGGCCCTGGGGGTGACCACCATCCATCCCGAAAACGAGATTGCCGCCGTGCTCTGCGCCATGGGAGCCGCGGCCGCCGGGGCCCCGGCCATGACCGGGACCTCCGGCGGAGGGTTCGCCCTCATGGTGGAGGCCTTAAGCCTTGCCGGTCAGGCCGAGATCCCCTTGGTGATCGTGGAATGCCAGCGTACAGGGCCGAGCACCGGGGTTCCCACCTATACCATGCAGGCCGACCTTGAGTTCGTGCTTTCCGCAGGACACGGGGAGTTTCCCCGGGTGGTGCTGGCTCCGGGGGATGCGGCCCAGGCCTTCTCTCTTTCGGCAAAGGCTCTCACCCTTGCCTGGCACTACCAGACCCCGGTCCTCCTTCTTTCCGATAAGCACTTAAGCGAAAGCCTTTTCCACCAGGAGCTTCCGCTAAACGGGGTGGAAAAGGTAAGCTTTAAGGCCCGGGAGGAGCAGGGAGAGTACCGGCGCTACGAGATCACCGAGGACGGGGTCTCGCCTCTGGCCTTTTTCGGGGACCCGCAGGCGGTGGTCAAGATTACCTCCTACGAGCACGACCCTTACGGGATCACCACCGAGGAGCCCGGGGCCATCGTAAGGATGCAGGAAAAACGTCTGCGCAAGGAAAAGGGCCTTTGCGCGGAGCTTGACCGGAGAGAGATGATTTCCGTTGAGGGGGAGGGCGAGGTGGCCCTTTTGGTGTGGGGCTCAAGCCGGGGGGCGGCCCTTGAGGTCGCGCGGCGCCTGAATCTTCGTTTCGTTCAGCCCTTAGTGCTTAAACCCTTCCCGAAAAGGGCCCTTTCCGAGGCCCTTAAAGGGGTAAGGCGCCTTATCGTGGCTGAGACCAACGCCACAGGCCAGGGGGCGAGGCTCCTTCGGGCCCGGGGCTTTAGGGTGGATGAGGTGATCCTTAAGTACGACGGGCGGCCCTTTACGGTGGAGGAACTTGAGGAACGGGTCTCGGGGGTTATAAGATGAGTCTTGCCCAGGAGAAAGACCCCCTTGCCACCTATGCGGAGATCACCTGGTGTCCGGGCTGCGGGAATTTCGGGATCCTTACGGCCCTAAAACGGGTGCTTAAGGAGCGGAGCGCGGAGCTTAACCGCCTGGTCTTAGTCTCCGGGATCGGCTGCCACGGAAAGATCGTGGACTATGTGGCGATAAACAGTTTTTACAGCCTCCACGGGCGGGTCCTTCCCGTGGCCTGGGGGATCAAGATGGCCCGGCCGGAGCTTTCCGTGGTCGGGCATGCCGGAGACGGCGACGCCTACGGGGAGGGGATCGCGCATCTCATCTTTGCCGCCAAGCGCAACCTGGACCTCACCTTCATCGTGCACAACAACTCGGTCTATGGCCTTACCACCGGGCAGTTCACCCCCACAAGCCCCAAGGGCTTTAAGGGGCGCTCCACCCCGAAGGGAAGCCCGGAATCCCCCATCAATCCCCTGGAACTCATGCTTTCCTCCGGGGCCACCTTCGTGGCCCGGGGCTACGCCGGCCGTCCCCAGCACTTAGCCCAGCTTATCGCCGAGGCCCTAAATCACCGGGGTTTTGCCTTTATTGATGTCCTTCAGCCCTGCTACACCTTCTTTAACACCTACGATTTTTATAACCGACATGTGCGGGAGATCGGCCCGGAGCACGACCCTTCGGACTTTGAGGCCGCCTGGCATTTAGCCCGCCGCTGGAGCTACACCTACGAGGCCGAGGAGATCCCCATCGGGATCTTTTACCGCACGGAAAAGCCCCTCTATGAAGAGGCGGTAAGGGTGCCGGAGAAGGAGCCGGATCTTTCCGGACATCTTGCCCGCTATCACCTCTGATCCCATGCGCGAGGCCCTTTCCCGCTACACGCGGTTTCTCGCCCGGGAGGGACTTATTTCCGGAAGCGAGGGCAATCTTTCGGCCCGGCAGGGGGAGAGGATCCTCATCACCCCTTCAGGGGGGCTTAAGGCCGAGCTTTCCCCGGAGGAGATCTGCGAGGTGGATCTTTCCGGGAGGATCCTTTCCGGAAGACCCACCTCGGAGCTTCTCATGCACCTTGAGATTTATCGTCGTCACCCGGAGGTCCACGCGGTGGTGCACACCCATCCCCCCTATACCTTAGCCCTAAGCCTTGCCGGGCATGACTTCAGGGAGCACCTCCTTTATGAGGGGGAGATCCTTCTCGGGGAGGTGGCCCGGGTTCCGCCTAAGCCCCCGGGAACTAAGGAGCTTGCCGAGGCCGTGGCCTGTGCCCTGGGAAAAGCCCGGGTGGCGGTCCTTGAAAGGCACGGGGCCGTAAGCGTGGGGCGGGACCTTTCCGAGGCCGTGAACCTCACTCTGGTGCTTGAAAAGGTCTCCCGCGTGACCTATCTCGCTCGGCTCTTAAAACGTCTTTAAATAAGAAGCGGGGGCCCGTTGCGGGCCCCCGCAGGAGGAGGGAGGCAGGGAGGGGGGACAGAAACAAGCCTACTTACACTTCTTACATCCGCCCCGGCTCGAAGACTTGGCCCCGGCCCCTTCCTTTACGAAGGTGCCGGACTCACCGCATTCCGGACACTTCCGGGGTTTACACCGACTCTCCTTACTGAACCCGCATTTTTCACATTTCCAGACCGCCATCTCGAACCTCCTGGCTTTTAGCTTCTGTAGATAAGTTAATAGACATTCTCTACTTTGTCAACCCCGAAAAATGGATTTAAGATAAGGGCATGTTTGTACCGAAGGGGTTCCTCTTTTCCGCGGTGGAAGCCGGGATCAAGTATCCGGGGCGGCCGGACCTGGGGCTGATCCTCTCCGAGGTTCCGGCGGCCTGGGCCGGGGTCTTTACCCGGAACGACTTTAAGGCCGCACCGGTCCTTCTGGGCCAAAAACGCCTTGAAGAAACCGAATTCGTACGGGCCATCTTGGTAAATAGCGGTTGCGCCAATGCCTGCACCGGGCCGGAGGGGATTTCGGATGCCCGGGAGATCCTTGCGGATCTGGCTCAAAACCTGGGAATCTTGCCGCAAGAGATCCTTCCTGCCTCAACCGGGGTCATCGGTACCCGGCTCCCCGTTTCCCGGATCAAAGAGCGTCTTCCGGAGCTCGTCTCCGGTCTCTCCCCGGATAAGGCCGCGCTCGTGGCCCGGGCCATGATGACCACCGACACCTTTCCCAAGGTGGTAAGCCGGGAGGTCCCGGGCACCGGGGCTGTGATCCTGGGGCTGGCCAAGGGAGCGGGAATGATCGCCCCGAACATGGCCACCATGCTGGCCTTCCTCCTTACCGACGCCGGAGTTGCGGCCGAAAGCCTGAGGCGCCTCCTCCCCGAGGCGGTAAAGCAATCCTTCAATCGCATCACCGTTGACGGAGACACCAGCACCAACGATACGGTCTATCTCCTGGCCAATGGAAGGGCCGGAGCCCTTCCCCGGGAGGCGGAGGAGGCCTTTCGGGAGACGCTTTTTGAGGTGTGCCGGGAACTTTCCTACCTCATCGTAAAGGACGGGGAGGGAGCTACCAAGGTGGTGCGTATAAGGGTGGAGGGGGCGCGGGATGCGGCGGAGGCGGAAAGGCTCGCCCGGGCCGTGGCCGACTCCCCCCTGGTAAAGACCGCCTTCTTCGGCGAGGACCCCAACTGGGGGCGGATCCTGGTGGCCCTGGGCAAACTCGGCCTGGGCCTTGATCCGCAGGGGGTGGAGATCCTGGTGAACCAGGTGCCCCTGGTAAGAGAAGGCCAGGGCCTTTCCGAAGAGGAGGCCCGAAGGGAAATGGGCCGTCCGGAATTCACGCTCCGGATAAGGCTTTCCCGGGGAAGAGCCTTAGCCGAACTCCTTACCTGCGACCTCTCCTACGAGTATATTAAAATCAATGCCGAATACCGAACCTGAGGAATCATCCATGGAAGAAAAAGGATTCTGCATGAAATATCAAGAAGAAGTCCCTCTTTCCGGAGGGTGTCGTCACCCCCACGACTACTGTCCCCATCGCTCGGGGTGCATGCTTTATCTCATCTGGAAGGAGGAACACCGGGGCAGGGAAGGGGAAAACCGCGGTGAGGATCCTTCTCACCAACGATGACGGCATCTATGCCGAGGGGCTGTGTGCGCTCTATCGGTGTCTTTCCCTGGATCATGAGGTCATTGTGGTGGCCCCGGAGGCCGAGCGCAGTGCCGTGGGCCATGCCATCACCCTTTCCGTTCCCCTGCGGGTAAGAACAGTCCGCCGGGGCCGCGAATTTCGGGGCTACGCGGTAAACGGCACCCCGGCCGATTGCGTAAAACTCGCCTTCTACGAACTGGTGGGCCCGGTGGATCTCGTGATCTCCGGGATCAACCGGGGCGCCAATGTGGGCATCAACGTGCTCTATTCCGGTACGGTATCCGCAGCCACCGAGGCCGCCATCCTGGGCATGCCGGCCCTGGCTGTATCCCTGGATGCTTATCGCCAGGAAAGTTACTGTTTTGCCGCTTATTTCGTTTCTGTATTGGTAGATCAAGTCTTCCACTGGTCTCTTCCCTTTCCCTTCTGCTTGAACGTCAACATCCCCCATCTTCCTCCACAACAGATAAAAGGCATCAAGTTCACCCGTCAGGGCACCAATAGACTAAGAGAGCGTTTTGAAAGGCGTCTGGATCCTCACGGGAATGTTTATTACTGGCAATGCGGAGAGGAATTCATGGAGGAAGACCCGGAAACCGATGTAATAGCTTTGAAACAAGGCTATATAAGCATTACGCCTCTCCATCACGATTTAACCCATTCTGAAATTCTCACTCGCTTAGAAAGCATCAAAATCTCCTATTAAACTCTTGACAAACAAAATCAATCTATTAAGGTTAAAGTATCATATCCAGAAAAGGAGGGGTAGAGCATGGCACGCAAAAGAAGCAGAATGATCACTAAAGAGGATGTCCGTTTCATTTATGAAAATTATCATAAAATGACCTCCCAGGAGATCGCCGAAAAGCTAGGCATAAGCCGCTTTCAGGTTACCAAAGTGGTAAGCGAATTACGCAAGCGCGGGGTAAATATTCCTAAGAAAGCCGGTAAACGTAAAAACCCTATTGATGAATTCGTGGAGGAACTTAAGAAGGGCAAAAAGGCCTAGGCTTCCAGCAATTTTCTGGCCTGCATACAATCC
>NZ_WFVX01000032.1:0-16551 GCF_015491435.1 Thermosulfurimonas sp. | reverse complement strand
GCCCCAGCCCCTCCGCCCAGGAGACCAGACTTCTTGCCGGTAAAGGAAAGACATGGGCCCTATACCGTAAGTTCTGAGAAAGCAGGGCTAATCTGCTCCTTATCTCGGCCAAGGGGTTCACCTCCTGCTAGGATCTTACCTCCAGATCCTCTTCCGCCAGATAGACCCGAAGGAGTCTTATGACCTCGGTTATCTTCACCCCCTGCGGACAATTGACCTCACAGAGTCGGCACAAAAGACAGGCGTAAATGGCTTCCCGGTTTTCCCGGAGTTTCTCCTCGGCTCCCAGCAGGGCATAACGGAAGATCTCCCGCGGGAGCACTTTTAACCCCAGGGGACAGAGGGTGGTGCAGGTACCGCAGTTAAAACAGCGGCGGGCATCCAGGTCCCTTCCCCGGGCCTCAAAGATTTTGCGCCATTCCGGCCGGAGTCGAATCACCCTTCCTCCCGAAGTCCGTATTGGAAATAGCGTTCCCGTCGCCCCTTGGGGAGGGCCTCCACCTTCCCGTAGCGCCACATACCCATTACGTAAAGCATGGCTTCCGCCGGGTGGATCCCCAGAGCCTCGGCTATCTCCGGGATGTTCTTGGGCCCCTCCCGTCGGAGGAGTTCCGCGATGGCGGTGTGATATTTCATCTCTTCCCGATATCTTTCCAGCGCTCCCTTAGGCCGTTCAAGCATCGGCCCACCCCTCCGCCAGGGACTGGATAAGGGCCTTTACCGTCTCGTGTTCGTAGCCCCGGACCTGCAGCGCCTGTTGAGGACACACCGGCACACAGGCCCCTTCTCCCTTACACAGGGATTCCCGTACCCGGACCCGATCTCCGGAAAGTTCAAGCGCTCCGTAGGGACAGGCAGCCAGACACTCTCCACAGCCGTCACATCGCTCCTCGATCACCTCAGCCACCAAGGGCTCCCTCTTCACCTCCCCTGCCAGGAGAAGGGCCCCCACCTTGGCTGCCGCAGCAAGACCGCTGGTGGCACTCTCCTCCGCGGTTCTGGGGCCCTGAGCACATCCGCAAATGAAGACCCCATCGGCCATGGTTTCCACCGGCCGCAGTTTGGGATGCACCTCCTGGAAGAAACCCTCCTTCCCCACCGGAAGCTTTAAATGTTCCAGAAGTTCAGGGGAATGGACGGGTTCAAGACCGGTCACTAGACATACCAGATCCGCCTCCAGTTCGACCTCTTCCTTGGCGGTCAAAAGATCCTTTACCCGGACCCTGAGGCGGCCTCCGGGATGGATCTCCGGAGGGGATTGTGGAGAATAACGCATGAAAACCGAACCGTAACCCAGGGCCCGACGGTAATACTTTTCGTATTTTCCGTAGCTTCTTATGTCCCGGTAGAGATGGACCTGGGTCACCTCCGGCCATCGGGAGTGGACCAGACAGGCGGTATAAAGGGCTGCGGTGCAACAATATCGAGAACAATAGGTGCGGGCCTTCTCCCCGGCCGGCTCACGGGACCCCACACAATAGATATAGACCAGGCGCCTTACACGCCTTCCCCGGTAAGAAAGGGGTTTTTCCTCCGGATGTTCGGCCAGATGAAGAAGAAATTCATAAAGGGTGCACACCCCTTCCGAACCGTAACCCCATTCCCCTGGTTGAGGGGTATGAGGACGGGCCCCGGTGGCCACCACGATGGCCCCGGCCCGGATCTCTTTTTCCTCTCCGTCCCGGCAGATCTTCAAACGAAAATCGCCGACCACCCCCTCCTTTCCGCACAGATGGGATCCAAAATAGGTCCGAATGTTTACGTTCCGGCGTATTTCTTTCCACAGGTGCTCCACCAGGTCGCGGCCCTTCTGATCGGTGGGAAAGATGGGGCCACGATCCCGGAGAAGTCCTCCGGGGCGGTCCTCCTTTTCCACCAGATGGACCTTTATTCCCATCCGGGAAAGACCCAGGGCGGCTTCAAGCCCGGCGATCCCGGCACCGATGACCACCGCCTCGGGCCGTGTCTTTATCACGATGGGTTCCAGGGAACGGGCCCTAAGAGCCCGGGCTATACCCCCCTTTATCAGGGCCACCGCCTTGCGGGTGGCTTCCTCTGGATGATGGGGATGGGCCCAGGAACACTGTTCACGTATGTTCACCTGGACGTAACGATAGGGGTTAAGGCCGGCCCGGCGGGCCATCTGACGAAAGGTCTCCTGATGCAGACGCGGTGAACAGGAGGCAATGACCAGGCCGTTGAGGTCGTGTTCCTGGATCAGGCGGATCATCTCCTGCTGAGCGGCCTCCGAGCAGGTGAACATATGGGTCTGCGCCACCTTTACCCCGGGGTCCCCCTCCACCGCCTGGCGCACCTTTTCCACATCCACCACATCGGAAATATTTCCTCCGCAATGACAGATGAAGACCCCCAGGCGCGGCTCTTTCATGCCCCTTCACTCCCTAAAGATCTCAGGTACGCGGCGATCTGGGCCGCCGCCGCACCGGCATGCAGGACACAGTCCGGAATGTCCTTAGGGCCGGAGGCCGCACCCGCCACAAAAAGCCCCGGAACACTGGTGGCACACGGCTCCCGAACGGGGTCGATCTCCCGGAAAAACCCGGTTTCATCCAGCTGGAGATCCTCGCGAACACATTTGCGCAGTTCCGGATTGGCCAGGGCCCCTACCGCCAGGATGACCAGTTCGTGACGGGCCTTGCGCACCCCGCCCCGGCCCTCCATATCTTCGTAATAGACCACCAGATCACCGTTTTCGAGCTCGTCGATGCGAGCCACTCGGCCTTTTACCAGATGAACTCCCATCCCCGCGGCCTGCTGGAGAAACTCCTCGTAGCCCTTTCCGAAAGCCCGCAGATCTATGTAATAGATGGTGACCTCGGCGATGGGAATGGCCCCCAGGATAAGCTGGGCCTGTTTCAGGGAATACATGCAACAGATACGCGAACACCAGGGATTACCCGCCGCCTCATCGCGGGAACCCGCACACAGCACTATTCCTATGTTTCCCGGCACCTTTCCGTCGCCCGGACGCAACACCGCATTGTAGGGACGGGTGGGAGCGAGGAGCCTTTCCATCTGCATGGCGGTGATCACATTGGGATAGTGAGCATATCCGGTGAGAGGACGGGAGGAGGGGTCGAAGAGTCGAAATCCGGTGGCTATGAGCACCGCTCCGGCCTCAAGCCGGATCTTTTGAGGCTTCATGCTCAGATCTATGGCCCCGGCCGGACAGGTCTCCACACATTCCTTACAACTGGAACACACCGCACAATCCAGACAGCGCCCGGCGGCCTCGATGGCCTGTTCAGGAAGAGGGTTTTCCCCGAAAATCGAGGAGTAAGCCACCGGCGCCTTCAACTTGACCCGGGCCGCCTTATCCCCCCGCCCCACCTCCGGGGTAAGATCAATGTCCCGCGGTTCCTCCCCGGTAAGATAGCGATAAATATGGTAGGCCGCCCTTTTGCCTGCTCCCACCGCGTTGGCTACCATGTAAGGACCGGTTACACAGTCTCCTCCGGCAAAGACCCCTTCTATATTCGTGGCCAGGGTTTCCGGATCCACCTTCAGGCGCCCATCGGGATGATAGGAGAAGCCCTCGTCCTGAAAGATGGCCTCCGGCTGAAATCCTATGGCCAGGATAACCGCATCCGCTCGAAAGGTTTCGGTGCGGGAGGGGTCCACCATCGGACGGGCCCGCCCGGTCTCGTCCTTTTCTCCCAGTCGGACCTCGGCCAGGAGGACCTCTTCCAGCCTCTCCTTCCCCCTGAATTCCAGCGGAGCTCGCCGGAAAAGGAATTTTACTCCCTCGGCCAGGGCCTCCTCCACCTCGAAGGAATGGGCCGGCATGTGCTCCCGATCGCGTCGATATATCACCGTAACCTCATCCGCACCGCACCGCAGAGCGGTACGGGCACAATCCAGGGCCACGTTTCCCCCGCCGATCACCGCTACCTTCTTTCCGGAAAGCTCCGGAGGCTTTCCGGTGTTGTAACTCCTCAGGAAGGAAAGAGCGGCATAAACCCCGGGGAGATCCTCTCCGGGAATACCCAGGACCCTGGGTTTCAGGCTCCCGGTGGCCAGATATATAGCCTCGAACCCCTCCTCCTTTAGGGCCCGAAGGGAACGAATTTCCTTTCCGGTGACTATTTTCACTCCCAGGGCCTTTATGTCCTCGAGATCCCGGTCCAGAATCTCACGAGGGAGCCTCCAGGTGGGGATTCCGTAGCGCAGAAGCCCTCCGGGAGCCTCATCTCTTTCGAATATGACCACCTCCAGTCCCTTACGGGCCAGAAAATAGGCACAAGAAAGACCCGAGGGACCGGACCCCACCACCGCCACCTTTTTGGAAACCCTTTTTACAGGAAGAAAACGTTCCTGCCGGGGAAGATTCTCGGCCACGAAGCGTTTTAAGGCCCGCAGGGGGATGGACTGCCCCTTCTTTCCCCGGGTGCATCGGGTTTCACAGGGGGCGTAACATACCCGCCCCAGCACCCCGGGCAGAGGGGCCTCGCGCAGAATAGAATGCAGGGCCCGCTCCAAACGCCCGTTACGAATCAAAGCCACATAGCCGTGGGGCTTGAGACCGGCCGGACAGGAGGCCGAACACGGGGAAAGCCCCCGCCTTTCGATAACCGCCTTTTTGGGCACCGCCTGAGGAAAAGGTATGTAAATGGCCCGGCGGGCCACCAGCCCCTGATTAAACTGATCCGGACGGGCCACCGTACATACCTTCTCGCACTGACCACAGCCCGTACATCGGGAGGGATCCACAAAGGTGGGCCGACGGGTAATCTCCACTTCCAGCCGGCCATCCTCCCTGGGCACAATGCTTCCCACCGTGGCATAGGTAAGAAGGGTTACCCGGGGATGATTCTGGACCGCGGCCATCTTGGGGGTGGCAATGCAACTGGCACAGTCCAGAGTAGGGAAGACCTTGCTCAGAAGGATCATCTTCCCTCCGATGCTGGCCTCCTTTTCCACCAGGAGACACTCAAAGTCCATGTCTCCCAGAAGGAGAGCCGTCTCCATACCGGCTATTCCCCCGCCGATCACCACACAGTCATAGCGGGAGGAAAGCTCATTTCCCATGGTCGAGCTCCTGCAGGGCTTTCTCGAAGTTGCGCATATGATTGACAAAGGCCTCGGCACAGACCGAACAGATGGCTGCCATCCTTATGCGCCGCGGGTCCAGCCCCTTCTCCCGGGCCATCTCCTGCGCCCGGGCCACCACCTGTCCGGTGCGGGTGGTGCAATCTTCAAGATACGGACAATCCGTACCGTCGGCGGCAATGAAGACCCCGTCGAACCCTTTCTCCAGGGCATAAATTATCCAGCGGGGATCTATTCCACTGGAACAGGGAACCGGAATCACCACCACACCGGGAGAATAAGGCAGGTGGGAGGACCCCGCCAGGTCCACCCCGGGATCGGAAATATTCTGAGTGGAAAAGACCAGAATTTTAACGCTCATTCCGCCGCCTTGCGCACAAAAAGACGCCAGTACCCGGCCTCTTCGATCACCCCCAGAAACTCATGCCCTGCATTTTCCGCCCAGATAGGCAGATCGTCCTTGGTGCCCTCGTCCGAGGAAAGGACCTCCAAAATACCCCCAGGAGGCACCTCGGCCATGGCCTTTTTGGCCTCCAGCAAAGGCCCGGGACAGGCCGTTCCTCGCGCATCCACTACCTTGTCCGCTTTCAAGCTCTTGAGATCCACACCCATGGCCACCACCTCCGTTTATTGTTTCTGAGAAGATTTTGCATCCTGTCGCTTTTTCTGTCAACTCAGGTCCGGGACGCCTTAACCCGAATCAAAAAGATTGATCCTTTAAGCCCCTTCCAAACCACTCTCAATCTCGGGATTTCCTTCTCGATCGCCTTCTTTTTCTATCGGAGATAGGGAATTACAATTCTCCGCGGACCTCGCGATGGAGGCGGTCGAAGAATTCCTCCATGAAGCGGTGGCGTTCCTCGGCCAGGCGCCGGCCGCTTGGGGTAAGCATCCGGTCCTTGATGCGGGAGAGCTTGAGCTTGAACTCCCGCCAGGCGGTGTCCTCCGAGGAATAGGGTTCGGTCTTTTCTAGATCCACCTCCGGGTTGTGGAGCCGGGCCCCCACCTCGCCGGCAAAAAGAAAGGCCCGGCCGATTCCCACCGCCCCCAGACTATCGAGTTTATCAGCGTCAAAAAGCACCTTCTCCTCCGGGGTCTCCGGGGGATCCTTTCCCCGAAACCGATGACGCCTTATGGCCCGCACCACCCGTTCGATAAAATCCGGGAGGAAACCCTCCTCGGTAAGGATCTTTCGGGCCAGCTCGGCCCCGTATGCGGCATGGCAGACCCGGCCCCGGGTGCGGGCCTCCTCGCCCCGGCCGATATCGTGAAGCAGGGCCGCAACCCGCACCACTTCTATATCCGCCCCCTCCTCGCGGGCCAGACGCTCGGCCAGCGCGAGCACCCTTTCCACATGATCCCAGCGGTGCGAGGTCCCGTTTTGCTCATAGAGGGCCCTGGCCCGCCGGCGAAGACGTTCCCAGATCTCGGGATCAAGCCTCATCCCAAAACCTCCAGATAAGAAGCAGGATCAGGCTCCCGGAGATGAGAGCCAAAATTTTAAGGGCTCCGGCGACCCCCACCTTTTCGGCCACCGCTCCGGCCAGAAGGCTTCCCGCGGGAAAGAGTCCGAAGAAAGACCAGCTAAAAAGTCCCAGCACCCGGCCCCGCATCTCGTCCTCGCAGAGGGTCTGCACCCGGGCGTTTCCGTTCATAATGATATTTACCATCAGGAACCCGACCAGGGAAAGAAGGCCGGCTCCCAGGAAAAAATTACCCCAGGAGGCCAAAAGATAGACGGCCCCGGGAAGGAGGAGGGCCGAAGAAAAGATCACCCTTTGAAGAGGAAGTCTCCGCCCCAGGGTTCCGGCGAAAAGGGCCCCGATAAGGGCCCCGAGACCGTTTGCGGTCATAAAGATACTGAATTCCCTGGCCCCACCGTGATAGAGTTCGCGGGTTAAGGCCGGAAGGAGCACGGCGTAGGGAAAAAGCCCCAGACTCACCAGGGCCACGAGAAGAAGAATCCCCTGAAGAGACTTTTTTCGGGCGGCATAGCCCAGCCCCTCGTGCAGGGCCGAAAGGAGGTTTCCCCGGGAGGGTCTGCGGTTTTCGGGAAGGGAGATGAGGATCACGGCGCTGGCCACCGGAAGATAGCTCAGGGAATTGAAGAGAAAACAGAAGGAAAGCCCCAGGGCGGCCATGAACCAGCCGGCCAGCGCCGGCCCCAGAAACCGGGAAAGGTTAAAGGCCAGGGAGTGTAGGGAAAGGGCCGAGACCAGGTCTTCCTTTCCCACCAGGTCGTAGATGAAGGCGTTTCGCACCGGAAACTCAAGGGCCACTCCGGTTCCCATAAGAAAAGCCAGAAGCAGGATATGCCAGGGACGCACCAGACCCAGAAAGGTTAAAAGGAAGAGAAAAAAGGCGGAAGCCGCGGCCAGAAGCTGCGCCGCCACCAGGATCTTCTTTTTGGGAAGACGGTCGGCCAGGACCCCTGCGGGAAGGGCAAAGAGGAGCACCGGAAAGGACCCCAGGGCCCCCAGCAGCCCCAGATAGGCCGAGGAACCGGTAAGCTCGTAAAGGAGCCAGCGCTGAGCGGTGGTGTGCACCCAGCGTCCAAGGAGGGAAAAACCCTGGGCCAGAATGAAATAACGAAAATATCGTCGCCTTAAAGGAAGGATCAGACCCTGGGCCAGCTCCAGCCAGAAAGCCATGGCCTAATCTTAACGGGAGGCCGGATCCCTGACTAGATAATTCTTATCTTTTGAGGCTAAAATAGAGAAAAAGTTCCGGCGGAAAGGAGGCGGCCATGGAATTCAACCCCGAAAAGGAAATGGCGGCCCTTGTGGGAAGGCTAATGCTTACTGCGGCCCGCACGGCCCCCAAGGCCCGGGGGCAGGACGAGATCGTGACCGTGCTGGGCACCGACCCGGAGGAAAAGGAGACCCTGGCCCGGGAGATGGAAAAGGTGGCCGAAAGGGGCAAGGCCTTCGCCTTCTTTAAGCGCGATGCGGAAAATGTCCGGCAGGCCGAGGCCGTGCTCCTTATCGGGCTTGATTTCAAACGCCCCGTGGGGGTCAACTGTCAGGGATGCGGCTTTGATTGTGAAAAAATCCTTAAGGCGGAAAAGACCTCCGGGGACTATGAGGGTCCGGTCTGCGCCATGCGCCTCATCGATCTCGGGATTGCTGTGGGCTCGGCGGTAAGCGTGGCCAAGGAACACTGCGTGGACAACCGGGTGATGTACACCATCGGGGTGGCGGCCAGAAGACTCGGCTGGCTTTCGGCCCAGGTGGTCCTGGGAATACCGTTGAGCATCAAGGGGAAAAACATCTTCTTTGACCGAAAATAGGAGGCAAGCTCATGAAACGAATCGGAATTTTGTTTCTCTTTTGGGGGTTAGTATTTTCTACCCTGGCTTTTGCCGGAGAAAATGGTTTTACCCGGGAGGATCGGGAAAGGCTCATCCGCCTTGAGGCCACCCTTCAGACCTTCATGCGCCAGGCGGACAAACGTTTCGAGCAGATAGATAAGCGTTTTGAGGATATAAATCAGCGCTTTGAGGATGTGAACCGTCGTTTTGAAGATATGAATAAAAGATTTGAACAAATAGATAAAAGGATCTCCGAACTCCGGGAGGACACCGATCGCCGTTTTGAGGACCTCACGCGGTTTCTCTGGATCCTTGCCGGAATCTTTACGGCCCTTACTGCGGCGATTATCGCGCTGGTGATCTGGGATCGAAGAAGCACGGTAAAATACGCCCTAAGAGAAGCCGATGAAAGATATGCCTTAAATCTTCTGCCCCGTATCCTTGAGGTTTTGAAAGAAAAGGCTAAAACCGACCAGGAATTAGCCACCATCCTTAGGAATTACGGACTTCTCTAATGAGCGGAAAGGCGGTTACCCTCTGGCTTTTAACCCTTCTTTTCTGGGGCTCCTCGCCCCTCCTTGAGAAACTGGCCCTAAAGGCTGTCTCCCCGCTTCTCGCCTTAACCATAAGGACCTCGGTTGCGGCGCTGGCTTTGATCCTTACGGTGTTGTTTTCCGGTGCGGCCTCGGAAATCTCTGCCGTTACGGCCCGCGACGTTTTGGTCCTTGCGGCAAGCGGGATACTGGCCGGTTTCTTAGGAATGTTCACCTACTTTTCCCTTCTTAAGACCGGCGAGGCTTCAAGGATCGTACCCCTCACCGCGGCCTATCCCCTGGTGACCGCCCTTCTGGCCCTGGTTCTCCTCCGGGAGCATTTGACGCCCTTAAGACTTTTCGGGATACTTTTAACCATAAGCGGGCTCATCATCCTTCAGCGGAGTTGAGGTATGCGCAATCAGGAGGTGGCCGAAATCTTCCGGCGGGTGGCGGCGCTCCTTGAGATCAAGGGGGAAAATCCCTTTCGCGTGCGGGCCTATCAGCGGGCCGCACAGAACATCGAGGCCTTAACCCGCGATGTGGAGGAGCTGGCCCGAAGGGGGCAGCTCACCCGCATCCCCGGAATCGGGGCCGATCTGGCGGGAAAGATCAAGGAAATCCTTGAGACCGGGACCCTTTCCCTTTACGAGGAACTGAAACGCGAGATCCCGGAGGAACTCCTCAAACTCCTTGAGATCCCAGGTCTCGGGCCCAAAAAGGCCAAGGTCATCTACGACACCCTGGGCATCAAAAGCATAGAGGAGCTTGAGCGGGCCTGCCGGGAGCACAAGATCGCTCGGCTTCCGGGAATGGGCCTTAAAACCGAGGAAAAGATCCTTCACGGGATAAAACTCTTAAAGAGTAAGATCGGCCGAAGGCCCCTCGGCGAGGTCCTTCCGCTGGTGGATGAACTCATGGAATATCTCAAGCGGCGCGCCCCGGTGGAGAGGATCGCCGTTGCCGGAAGCATTCGCCGGAGGAAAGAAACGGTAAAGGACATTGACCTTCTCGTCACCTCCAAGGCCCCGCTTAAGGTCATGGAGGCCTTTGTCAAGTTCGGGAAGGTCACGGAGATCATCGCCCAGGGGGAGACCAAGACCAGCGTGCGGGTGAGCCCCGGGATCCAGGTGGACCTTCGGGTGGTGGATCCGGAGTGCTGGGGGGCGGCGCTGGCCTATTTCACCGGCTCCAAGGCCCATAACATCCGCATCCGGGAGATGGGGGTGGAGCGGGGGCTAAAGATCAACGAATACGGGATCTTTCGCGGGGAAAAACGCATCGGCGGCCGGGAGGAGGAAGAGGTCTTCGCCGCGGTAGGGCTTCCCTGGATTCCTCCGGAGTTAAGGGAAGACCGGGGCGAGATCGAAGCCGCGCTTGAGGGAAGACTCCCGCGCCTTGTGGAATACGATGAAATCCAGGGCGACGCCCATGTGCATTCCAAATATAGCGACGGCATGTCAAGCTTTGAGGAGATTGCCCGCAAGGCCGAGGAGCTGGGGCTTTCCTGGGTGGGGATCTGCGACCATTCTCAAGGGCTCAAGGTGGCCGGCGGGGTGCCGGCTGAGGTCCTCATGGAGAAGAAACGGGCCATAGAAGAGTTCAACCGGCGCTCCAAGAGGGTCAAGCTCATTTTCGGGGCCGAGGTGGACATCCGCTCGGACGGGACGCTGGATTATCCCGACGAGGTGCTGGCGGAGATCGATCTGGTGATCGCGGCCATCCACACCGGGTTCCAGCAGCCGGAGGAACAGCTCACCGCCCGGGCGGTCTCCGCCCTCTCGCATCCCTTAGTCCACGCCTTAGCCCATCCCACGGGAAGGCTTCTTGCGGAGCGTGAGGCCTATGCCATTGACATCAAGAAGGTGATTGAAACCGCGGCCCGAAACGGAAAGGCCTTAGAGATAAACGCCTTTTACAACCGCCTGGACTTAAACGACATTCATGCCCGGGCGGCTAAAGAGGCCGGGGTGAAGCTCCTCATCGGGACCGATGCCCATATCGCCGACCAGATGGCCCAGATCCCGCTCGGGGTGGCCGTGGCCCGCAGGGCTTGGTGCGAGAGGGAAGATGTGCTAAATACCTTAAGTGTGGAGGATTTTCTCGCCTGGCTCAAAAAGGTGAGGGAGGGGGCGGGCTGATGGCTAAAAAACGGGTACATGTCTTCATCTCCGGGAAGGTGCAGGGGGTGTGGTTCCGGTCCTACACCAAGAAAGAGGCCGACCGGCTGGGAGTTAAGGGCTGGGTGAGGAACCTTCCCGATGGCCGGGTAGAGGCCGTTTTTGAGGGAGACGAGGAGGCCGTGGAGGCCATGGTGCGCTGGTGTCATGTGGGCTCTCCCCTTTCCGAGGTTACCGGGGTCGAAGTCCACGAGGAGCCCTATACCGGAGAGTTTAAGGATTTTGCCATCAGGTATTAAGAGATGATCGATCCCGAACGGCTGAAACTTGAGTTCTTAAATCTCGCGGCCATAAACAGTCCCTCCACCCGGGAGCGAGATCTCGCCCAGTACTTAGTCTCGGTGTTTGAAGCCCTGGGCGGGGAATGTTTTTTTGACCATTCCGCGGTCTATAGCCGTTCGGAAAGCGGGAACCTCATCGTGCGCCTCCCCGGAAGAGAGGATCTTGAGCCGGTGCTCCTTTGCGCGCATCTGGATACGGTAGAACCCACGGAGGGGGCCCGCCCGGTAGAAGAGGCAGGGATCATCCGCAACGAACGGAAGGGCCTTATCGGAGCGGATGACAAGAGCGGAATCGCGGTGATCATCGAACTCGCTCGCACCTTCCGGGAGACCGGGGCCGAACATCCTCCGCTGGATCTACTCTTCACCACCTGTGAGGAGATCGGGCTTCTCGGGGCCCGGTATCTGGATTACAAACTCATCCGGGCCCGGGAGGGCTATGTGCTCGACTCCGAAGATCCGCGGGAGGTGATCCTGCGGGCTCCGGAGGCCATAAAGTTCACCCTCACGGTTACGGGGCGTGCGGCGCATGCCGGGCTTGAACCGGAAAAGGGGATAAACGCCATCAAGCTCTGCGCCGAGGCCCTTTCCACCCTTCCCACAGGGCGTATAGACGAAGAAACCACCCTGAATTTCGGGGTCATCCGGGGCGGGAAGGCGGTGAATATCGTCCCTGAAGAGGTGGTGGTGGAGGGCGAGATCCGTAGCCACGATCTTAAAAAGATAGAAGCCCTCTGGGAAAAAATCGAGGAAGCTTTCGGTCGAGTAACCTCCGAAAAGGGGGCCGACGGGCGTCCGGCTTTCTCAGCCAAACGCGAGGAAATGTTCCCTCATTTTCGGGTTCCGGAGGATCATCGAGTGGTGCGCCGGCTCGTTAAGGCCGCAGAGGATCTGGGAATCAATCTCCGCTTCGCCCGACGGGAAGGAGGCTCGGATGCCAACATCTTCAACCGGAACGGAATCACCTGCGTGATCCTGGGCACCGGGATGCGCCGGGTCCATTCCCCGGAGGAATACCTGGTGGTGGAGGACATGGTCCTCTGCGCCCGTCTCCTCTATCGGGCCTTAACCCTTGAGGTCTGATTTTTCTTCCTTCTTAGCCGGGCTTTCGAAAAAGATCCTCTCCTTCCTTTTTCCGGAATACTGTCTTTCCTGCGGGAGATACCTTTCAGAAGGAGGGCTCCTTTGCCCGGAATGCGAAAGGGAGTTGCCCTTAAACCGGAACTTCTGCCCCCTTTGCGCCAGACCCTATCCCGAGGGGGCTCCGCCTCACCCCTGCGGGGATTGCCTTTCCGGAAGGCCCTTCTCCCGGGTGCTGGCCCCCTTCCTTTACGAGCCTCCGGTCTCGGACTGGATCAAAAGATTCAAGTTTTCCGAGGACTTTACGCTTGCCCGGGCCCTTTCCCGCCTCTTACGGAGGTATCTTCCCCCGGATCTTTCCTTCGATCTCGTGGTTCCGGTTCCCCTGGGGAGGAAGAGGCTTTTTAAGCGTGGTTTCAATCAGAGCGCGCTTCTCGCCCGGCTTGCCTTCGGAAGGCTCGACGAGATATTGGTAAGGACCCGCGAGACCCCTCCCCAGAGCGAACTTTCGGGGGCCGAACGGCGCCGGAATGTGCGCAGGGCCTTTTCCGTAAGGGACGAGGCCCGGGTCTTCGCAAGACGGGTGCTTCTCATTGACGATGTGATGACCACCGGGGCCACGGTGGAGGAGTGCACCCGGGTGCTTCGCGCCGCCGGGGCCCGGGAGGTCACCGTGGCCGTCCTTGCCCGGGCCTAGGTTGTGATGGTATTTTAGGAAAAAGTAGGTGAAGAGGAATTTCATGGAGAAAATTTGTAAAATATCTGCCAAGGGTGAAATAGTAATTCCGGTGGAGATACGCAAAAAACTCGGCCTGAAAGGCGGAAATCAAGTAAAAATACAGTTGAAAAAAGGGAAAATTATCATCGAACCAGAGAAAGATGTGGTAGAAGCTTTATACGGTAAATGGAAAAATAAATCGCTAACAAAGTTTCTTCTTGAAGAACGATCCAGGGACAGAAAAGTTGAACAGAAAAAGATTCGTTCTGGATAGTTACGCAATCCTGGCTTTCTTTCAAAAAGAACCCGGAAGCGATGCAGTATATAATCTTTTAAAGGAAGCTTTAGCTGAAAGAGTGTTTCTTTTTCTCTCTATTATAAATTTGGGGGAAATTTTTTATATTACTGCTAAGAGGCTAAGTCTTTTAGAAGCTAAAGAAATAATAAACGATGTTCAATCTTTACCTATCCGGATAGAAAACGCTCCCTTTGACCGTGTACTTAAAGCGGCGGAAATAAAAGCCTCTTATCCTCTTTCGTATGCGGATTCTTTTGCGGCAGCTTTGGCCGAAGAACTAAAGGCCACTCTGGTGACCGGAGATCCGGAATTTAAATCTCTTAAAGACCGCATTTCTATTCTCTGGCTTTAGGCATGAAATTCTCTCTTCTCCAGTATCACGTGGTTCCGGGGGCGGGGAAGGAAAATCTTGAGAGGCTTCTTGCGCTTACCGAAAGGGCCGCGGGGGAATGGCTCGTGGCCCCGGAACTGGCTTTAACCGGCTATGGCCGCCTTTCCCGAGATGAGGCGCTAAGCCTCCTTGAGGAGCTTCGGCGGAGCCTCGGCGCCTCCGGAAAAAAACTCCTTTTCGGACATCCGGTATGGCGCGAGGAGCGGGTCTTTAACGGGGCCTATCTCCTTTCGGGAGAAAGGCTTGAGCTTGTGGCGGAAAAGCGGGCCCTTTTCCCCGGGCTTGATGCCTGTGCCGGCTTTTCCCCCGGAAGGATCTCGGAAATCTTTGCGCTTGGGGAGGGACTTTTTGCCGGGGTGCTCCTCTGCTATGAATTGCGGTTTCCGGAATTCGCAAGAAGGCTTGTTTCCCGGGGGGCGGGGGTCCTCTTTGTGCTCGCCCAGTGGCCCGAAAGCCGAAGGGAGCACCTTCTGCTTTTAGCCCGGGCCCGGGCCGTAGAAAACCAGGTCTTCGTGGTGGTGGCAAATGCCCTGGGGCGGGCGGGGGAGGCGGAACTTAGCGGAGAAAGCCTGGTGATCTCCCCCGGGGGAGAGATCCTGGCTTGCGCCGGAAAGGAGGAGACCGTGCTTACCGTCGAGCTTGACCCCGAAGAGCTTGCCGCCTCCCGCAGGCTCTTTAACACCTCGGCCTCTCCTCCGCCGGTCCTGCCTGAGGAAAAGATCAAAACCCTTCCCGAGCTTCTCTCCGAGGTCTCCCGCCGCAGGCGCCTCGGGCACCGCATGGTCTTTACCAACGGGTGTTTCGATTTGCTTCACGCCGGCCACGTGAGTTATCTTCATGAGGCCCGAAGCCTCGGGGATTTCCTGGTGGTGGGCCTTAACTCCGACACCTCGGTAAGGAGGCTTAAGGGCCCGGAACGCCCGATAAACCCGGAGACACAACGGGCCCTGGTACTGGCCTCCCTCTCCTGCGTGGACTATGTGGTGATCTTTGAGGAGGACACCCCGGAAAGGCTCATCCGGGCGCTTTCGCCGGAAATCCTGGTCAAAGGGGCGGACTGGCCGGAGGACAGAATCGTGGGGGCGGATTACGTGAAGGCCCGCGGCGGGCGGGTGGTGCGCATCCCCTTTCGGTTTCGGGTCTCCACCACCCGGATTATGGAGCGGATAAAACGGCCTGATAGCCCAGCTCAAAAGCCCGCCGATTGAGCTCAAGGTAAGCGGGTTTCACCACCCTTTCTAGGGCTTCAAGGAAGGATTCTTTAGTAAGAGGGAGGGTGCCTGAGGCCGCAAGGGCTCCGAGGAGTACCACGTTCAAGGCCCTGGCCGAGCCGGCCTCTCGGGCCAGCCCCTCCCCGGAAAGGAGATACACCCGGGGAAGGATCGTGCGTAGCTTTTCGAGGAGCGGCGAAAGTTCCGGATAGCTCGCAAGCCCGTCTTTCACTACCTGGGGCACCACCGGATCGGTGCTCACAATGGCCGTGGCCTCTTTGCGACAGCGGGGAAGGGCCCGCAGGGCCTCCACCGGCTCAAGGGCCACCAGAACGTCCGCCTCACCCGGCGAAATATAGGGGCTTTTAACCTCCCCCAGAACGATACTCGTCTCCACCACCCCTCCCCGCTGGGCCATGCCATGGACCTCACTCATGGCCACCGGAAGATCCTCAAGGAGCGCGGCCTCGCCGATGACCCGCGAAAAAAGGAGGATACCCTGTCCGCCAACCCCCACCGCAAGAATCCGCAAACCCTGAGCCATCCTCTCCTCCTTAGCCCTTGAATTTGGCCCGGTAAAGCACACAGGGGGCTTTGGCCACGATGACCCCCAGTTTTCCGGAGGAAAGAAGGGGCCTTATGGCCTCCGCGGCCTCTTTCTTCCTGTAGGGATTAATCTCCACCGTGGGAATCCCTAAGCCCTCGCAGAACCTCGCAATGGAGATCACGGGCCTATCCTTAAGGGGTTCGGGTTTAAGCTCCTGAGAGGGCACGGGCTGATGGCCGGTCATGGCCGTGGTTTCGTTGTCAAGCACCACCAGGGTAAAGCGATGTCCCTGATAGAGGGCGTTTATGAGCGGAGGGATCCCGGCGTGAAAGAAGGTGGAATCCCCGATAAAGGCCACGATGCGCTGGTCGGTGGCCACGGAAAAACCGCAGGAAGACCCCGCGCTTGAGCCCATACAGAGAAGATAGTCCGCCATCTTGAGCGGGGGGAGGAGCCCCAGGGTATAGCAGCCGATATCCGTGGGATAGATCGTGTTCTCTTCCTCACCGAGTTCTTGGAGAACCTCCTTTACCACTCGATAGGTCTCCCGATGCGGACATCCCGGACACAGGGTGGGCGGACGCGGGGGAAGCTCCAGAATCCAGGAGGTATCCGGCGCCTCCGGAGGAGAATATTTTATTCCTGCCGCCCGGGCCAGGGCCTCGCGCACAAGGCCGGGATGGAACTCGTGATACCGGGGAAGGTAGCCCTCGGCCTTGCCCAGGATCTTTACCGAAAGCCCCTCCTCAGCCGCAACCACCTTCAGGCCCTCCTCAAGGTAGGGCTCAAGCTCCTCCACCACCAGGCACTTCTCAAGCCCGGAGAGAAATTCCGCGGCCAGGCTTCTCGGGAAGGGATGAGTAAAACCCAGGAGGAGGAGCGAAACCCGATCGGAAAGTCCCAGCTCCCTTACGGCATCCAGCACATAATTC
>NZ_WFVX01000031.1:0-8334 GCF_015491435.1 Thermosulfurimonas sp. | reverse complement strand
GTCTGGGAGAGATCCTGCGGGAAGCCCTTCTGGAGGGGCGGCTGGTGGTCCTTACCGAGGCCGATCGGAAGGAACTTCCGCGGGACCTGCTGCGGGATCTGGCCCTTTATCTGGTCCTGGTGGCCGAACGCCCCCTGGGGTTTGCGGAACACCGTCTCGGTGTCCCCTCTCCCTCCGGGGACTATCTGGCCGGGGTCTTTCGACAGTGTGGGCTTTCCGAGGCCTGGCCTTTCCCGGTTTGCCGGCGGGATCTCAAAAAATGGATCCGGGCCGGGCTTACGCCGGAGGAGATCCTCCTTGAAAAATACCGTCGCCGGGCCCAGGGGCTGGCCCTGGTGCGGAAGCCCTGCCGGAGCCCCGAAGAGTTGGTATTACCGGAAAGGGAAAAGAGGCTCCTGGATCACCTCCTACTTCGTCTGCGGCGCCGGACTCTGATCCTGGAGGATGACGGCCTGGCCCGCCTGGCTTATCCCCGCAAAGGGGTCAACGTACTTTTTTCCGGGCCTCCGGGTACAGGCAAAACCCTGGCCGCGGAAATCCTGGCCGGATCTCTGGGGTTGCCGCTAGTGATGGTGGATCTGGCCGGGGTGGCCAGTAAATGGGTGGGCGAAACGGAAAAAAATCTGCGTCTCATTTTCGAGGACCTGGTAACCCCGGAGACGGTGGTGGTCTTTGATGAGGCCGAGGCCCTCTTCGGACGCCGGGTAGAAAATCGACAGGCCCAGGATCGCTATGCCAACATGGAAATAAGCTATCTCCTTCAGCGACTGGAGGATCATCGGGGGTGTGTAATCCTGGCCACCAATCTGGAACCGGCTCTGGACCAGGCTTTTGTGCGCCGACTGGATCTGATCCTCCGATTCCCCTTCCCGGATGAGGAGATGCGGGAACGGCTCTGGCGGCAATTTCTGGCCCGGCTTCCCCGTACCCGGGGTATAGAGGTAACCAGGCTGGCTCGAGAGTATCCCCTGAGCGGGGGACAGATCCGAAACATCGTCCTCACCGCGGCCTATCTGGCCGGGGAAGGACCGGTAGGCCCCGAGGAAATAAAAGAAGCCTTGGAACTCGAGCTGACCAAACTCGGAGCCATGCTGGAGGCGAGGTGAAGGCACCGGCCCGGGAGGGAAGAAGAAAGGAAGGCGTGGACCTTCGGGGACGTCCCGGAAAGGAAGTGATCGAGGAGATCCGAAGGCAGGTCCCCCAGGGCCAGAAAAGACGCCTGATCTTTTCCTATGGAGCCATGGCCCGGGGAGAGATAGAAATCACTCACCATCGTCATGATCTCCGGGGCAAGGGGTTCCTGCCCCTGACCCGGCCTGCCCTTCCGGTAAAGGATGTAGGGCTCTGGGTAAAGGTGACCCCCCGGGGCCCCACGGGGTATCTGGCCTTCCGCACGGAAAAGGGGGTCCACAATCTGAGACATCTGGCCCTTCTCCTGCGGCTTCGTCCCCAGGCCCTAGGGCTTCAGGGGATCCGGATAAGCGGTTCATCCCGGATCACCAATCGTCTTACCGAGCAGGGGGTACTGGAGTTTGCGGCCTCCGGGCTGAGACTTCGGATTAAGGAACGTTTTCGGGGGCATCTGGATCTTTCTCTTACCGATCGCGGCCCCCGGGTCACCCGGGCCGGGGCCCTTCTGGATTTCGGAAAGATAGCCCGGGTAGAAATGGAACTGGTTCCCGCGGAGGACGGCTACCTTACGGGGAAGGTTCAGACCCAAGTCACCCTGGGACGGGCCTCCGGGAAGGCCAACTTCCTCTGGGACCGCGAGGGTCTTCAGGCCCAGGGAGATCTGAATTACCGGGACCAAAAGTTCGACGGAAAGGTCCATCTGGAGGTGGTGAGCAGCGATCGGGCCGGGAAGGTGCTGGGCTCCCGGATTCCCCGCCGCAAACCCTTTCCCCGGCCCTATGCCCTGGTGGCCCAGGGGGTCCTGCGTTTCCATTTTACGGACTGGCTCACCGGGAGCGCCCGGGTCTTTATCGATCCCTGGGGACATTTTACCGTCTGCGGGGAAATCACCCCTCAGGCCGAGATCGAGCTCTTCCCCCAAAAGAACTACCGTCGAGAGCTTCCCTCGCTCGAGGCCCGGGCGGCTTACGGTATTCCGGTCCTCGGCAACGTATTTCTTTTCCTGGGGATCGGGCTTGAACTCTGGGCCGTAGTGGGGCCGGCCAAATTCTATAACCTCAGGGTGAGCGGACAGTATTCCACCGATCCGGCGGTAGCCAAGGATTTTCGGATCCAAGGGTCCCTGAACATCTCCGCAGCGGCGGGGCTGGATGCCCGGATCGAAGGTGGGGCCGGGGTGGAGATCGCCGACCACGACGTGAAGGCCGGTATCGGACTCACGGGTCGGGCCGGCATCAAAGGATACGCCGAGGCCACCCCGGTGGTGGGGTACCGGGAAAACCCGAAGAACGGCCAGGGGGAATTCTTCATTAGCGGAGACCTGGAGCTCGGAGCCCAGCCCTTCCTGGGACTTTCCGGAGACTTTTTCCTTCGGGTGGACAGCCCCTGGTGGTCGCCGCTGGGGGACCGCAAATGGAGCTGGCCTTTTATGCACAAGGAGTGGCCCCTTCCGGGCACCCTGGGTATCCGGGCCCGGGTGGATTACGTGTTCGGTTCCCGGGACTGGCCCCGGATCGAATTCGGACGGGTGGATTTCGATCCGGAGAAATTCGCTTCGGATCTGGTTCACCGCCGGGTAAAGAGCGGGCCAGGAGAAAGGAAAGCCCCGGGACGCTGGAAAGAGAGGAACCGCCCCGGGGCCCGGGCTCCCTCTGCCCCGGAGAAGAGGCCGGGGGGCCGCCCCGGAGGGACCGCCAGGCGGATGCGGGTACGGAAAAAGGGGTTCCCGGCTCCCGGACATCGGGCCCGGGTCCCTGGCAGAGGGAGGGCTCTGCGGAAGAGGGCCCGCAGACCGGTCCGAAGCCACGGGAAGGGAATCCCCAAGGGGCTGGCCCGCAAACGGCCAAAGGTCCCCGGCCAGGCCCCTACAGATCCCCGCAAGGCTCGGGCCCTGGCTGCGGTTCGGGCCGCCTTCGCCCGGGAGAAAAAGCCCCTTCCCCTGGGCCGGGTCTATGCCCTGACCCGAAAACTCCGGCGACGGTATCGGTTCCGGCGGCTGGAGGCGGTGGTGCGGGGGAAACGTTTTCAAATCCGGGCCGCTCTGAGTAAAGAAAGAACGATTTATACGGGTCCGGTGGAGGAAGGGATTCCGCTTTTCGGGTCCGATCCCACCTGCCCCTCGGCTTATCAAATAAGCGGCGACACCCTGATCTTCCGGACCTTCTATCTGCCCCGGGCCAAATACTACACCCAGGGCCCCGGGGGCGAATATTTCTATCGTTCGAGGTACGAAAAAAGGGCCCTTGTCGCGCGGGTTTCCGCGGTCCATCCCCGGGAGGCCAAGGCCCAGCGGAAGGCCTGGGAGGCGACCTATGCCGAGCCGGCCCTGAAAAGTATCTGCAAATTCCTGGCCTCTAAGGTTCCACCCCGGGAGATCAAGATCAGGAGTAAGGAAGGGACTTCTTCCGGCCAGACCCGGGAAAATATCTGTGAATCTATGAAAGAGAAAAATCCCTCCCTCCGGTTTCTCCTGGAAGAGATCGTAAAACGCCGCTGGCACGTGTTTCCCGACTGGGGAAGGAAGGAGTGTGACAAGTCCGTTTCCTATGATGTGGATCATATTGTGGAACTGGCGGTGGGGGGAAAGGACGATCCCCGGAAAAACTATGTGCTCCTCACTTCCCGGGCCAATCGTTCCAGCGGCGGGGCCTTTGCCGCCTATTTTCGGGCCATGCGCAAGAAGGCCACGGAACTGGGAAAGAGCCAGGTAAAACTGGTCAAATTCTCCGGGGAACCGGTTCATCCCGGTCGGGGCCGGGTGGGAGGTGGGGACCTCTGGACCTCCCGGGAGATTGCCTCCGGAGAACATATAAAACGGTGTTATCCCCTGCTGATAAGGAGGCTCGGGGCCCGATGAGCCAGATAATCGCTGACCTCGGAGAGACCCTGATAGGTATCCTTCGGGAGGGCTTTGAGGGGGTGATTCCCCATCCCGAGGAGGCCATCGTGCTCTCCTCCCCCGGGGATCTGGGCCCGGCGGAGAATCCACGACTCTGTCTTTTCCTCTACCATCTCCGGGAAAACACCGCTCTGAGGAACGCCTTTACACCGGAGGAAAGGAGACCTCCCCTGGCGCTGGATCTCTATTTTATGCTCACGGCCTATGCTCCCTCGCGTTTGACCGACCGCACCTCCGCCACCCTGGAGGAATACCGTCTGCTCGGGCGGGCCATGGCCATCTTTCATCGCCATCTTGTCCTCCGCGATCCTTATCTGCGGGGTGAGCTGGCCGGACAGGGCCTAGAGTTTCGTCTGATCCTGCATCCCCTGCCGGTGGAGGAGATGGCCCGGATCTGGAACGCCTTCCATTCCCGGCCCTTCAAACTCTCGGTCTGTTATCTCCTTACCCCGGTCATTATGGAAACCCCGATTCGGGAAAGGGAACCGGTGCGGGAGATCCTTCTGGACCTGGAGGCCCGGAAATGAGACGCATCCTTCCGGAATTGATCCTCCTCATCACCGACGCTTACACCGGGCAAAGACCCCATTTACCCTATCTTCTAAGGATAGATCCCCCGCCGGTGCGGAGGGTGAGAAATCCGCACGGGTATCATCTTCTTTTTTACCGGCTCTATGGGGAGGGACTGGAGGTAACCGTTTCCGTTTCCGGGCCGTATTATCAGCCGCGGGAGTTGAGGCTTTCCTTGCCCCGGGGAGGACCTCTGGAGATCGAGCTCTGGCCGGAAAGGATTTATCCCTTTCCCTCCGGGGCCACCCTGCTTTACGGGCAGGTATTTCGGGAGGGACGGCCCCTGGGCGGGGTCCGGGTCCTTGCTCGGACCCTTTTTGAGGAGATCCTCACCCGTACCGACACCCAGGGATCCTTTGTCCTTTTCCCGCGGAGGGTGGAGGGCCGGAGACTCCTGCGGCGGGGGCAGGGGCTTTTTATCCCCGGGCCCCGGGGCGGACGCCGGATCTCCCTTCAGGTGGAGACCCCGCAGGGGATGATCATCCGACGGCATCCGCGCTGGCCCGTAGGGGAAGAAACCCGGATCCAGGTGGAGGTGCGACCATGAAAAGGGCCTCCGCCGGTTCCGAATCTCAAATCACCAGGAAGGAGGAAGACTTATGCCGGAATATCTTGCACCAGGGGTTTACATCGAGGAGATAGAGCTGGGGGCCAAACCCATCGAGGGGGTAAGCACCTCCACGGCAGTCTTTCTGGGGCGCACCGAACGCGGTCCCACGGAGGAGCCGGTTCTGGTAACCAGCCTGACCCAGTTCCGGCGCCTTTTCGGAGGGCCTTTTTCCGAGGAGGCCTATCTTCCCTATGCCCTGGAGGGTTTTTTCCTGAACGGGGGAAAACGCGGTTTCGTCTGCCGGGTCCTGGGCGAGGGGGCCGAGGAGGCCCGTTTCACCTTCAACGGTGCGGCCCATCCCGTTTTCCGGGCCGGCTCCAAAGGGGCCTGGGGAAATCGCTTACTGGTGGTGCTCCGTCCGGACGAAAAAGACTCCAGCCAGATAGGCGCACTGGAGCTGGCCCTGGTGCCGCAGGAAAAGACCCTGGAGGCCCTTATGGGCACCGACCCCCACAAAGCCTGGGGAGACGTGGATCCCCTCGCGTTGAAGCGTCTTCTGGAAAAGGCCCGGGACCGGGAAACTTACGCTCCCCGTCCGGGAAGCTCCTCGAGGCTGGAGGATCTCCGGGAGCAGCTCAAACGTTCCCAGCTGCTGAGGTTGAACCTGGACCAATCCCAGGCCCAGAACCTCGCGCCCGGGGTCTATCGCCTCTCCGGGGGCAGCGACGGCACCCTTAAGCTGGAAAATTACCAATCCTTTTTCCCGGACCTGGAGAAGATAGAAGAAATCTCCCTGGTCTATGCCCCCTACGAAAAGGATTTTTACGCGCATCTGGTTCCCCGGCTCCTTGCCCATTGCGAGAAACTGAAGGATCGTTTCCTGGTCATAGACCCGCCTCCGGGAAAGACCCCTTCAGATCTGGCCGGCTCTCCTCCACGCGATCACTGGGAAAGCAAGTACGCGGCTTTTTACTATCCCTGGCTCCGGATCTACGATCCTCTAACCCAGGGCCTGCGGACCGTGCCGCCGGGGGGACATGTGCTGGGGGTCTATGCCCGCACGGATGTGGAACGGGGGGTACACAAGGCCCCGGCCAATGAACCGGTACGGGGGGTGGCTGGTCTGGCTTATCGGGTAGGCAAGGGGGAACAGGAGATTCTCAATCCCCTGGGGGTCAATTGCATCCGGGCCCTGCCCGGGAGGGGGATCCGGATCTGGGGGGCCCGTACCCTCTCCTCCGATCCCCTGTGGAAATACGTCAACGTCCGGAGGCTCTTCATCTTTCTGGAGAAATCCATCGAGCAGGGACTCCAATGGGTGGTCTTCGAACCCAATAGTCCCAGGCTGTGGGCCCGGGTCCGTCAGACCGTGACCCAGTTTTTGACCGGGGTCTGGAAGGACGGGGCCCTTACCGGGGCCACTCCGGAGGAGGCCTTTTTTGTGAAATGCGACGAGACCACCATGACCGAGGAGGATATAGAAAACGGTCGTCTGGTGGTGATGGTGGGGGTAGCCCCGGTGAGACCGGCCGAGTTTGTTATCTTCCGGATCGCCCAATGGTCCGGAGGCAGCGAGGTCAGCGAATAACCCCTTACAAGGAGGTCCCTTATGCCTGTAGGACAGAGGAAGGATCCCTATCGTAATTTCCGTTTTCTGGTGGAGATCGACGGCATCGTTCAGGCCGGGTTCAGCGAGGTAACCCTTCCGGACAGCACCCAGGACGTGGTGGAATACCGGGAGGGGCATGAGCCGCCGGTATTGCGAAAGCTGCCGGGTCTGGCCAAGTACGGCAACGTAACCCTCAAGTGGGGGGTTACCGATTCCCTGGAACTCTATAACTGGCGTCGGCTGGTGGAACAGGGGAAGATGGGCGAGGCCCGGCGCAACGTGGCCATCATCGTCCTTAACGAGGAGGGAGAACCCGCGGCCCGGTGGGAGTTTTATCAGGCCTGGCCGAGCAAATACGACGCCCCGGATCTCAACGCCAAAGGCAACGAGGTGGCCATCGAAACCCTGGAAATAACCCATGAAGGCATGAAACGCACCGCCTAGGAGGAAGACCATGTTACAGACGGAGTTCGAGTTCACCCTGCCCAAAGGCTATGTGGACGATGAGGGTCGTCTCCACCGTCAGGGGGTCATGAGGCTGGCCACCGCCGCGGATGAGATCCTGCCCCTCAAGGACCCCCGGGTACAGACCAATCCGGCTTATCTAACGGTTATCGTTCTTTCGCGGGTCATTCTCCGCCTGGGGGACCTTCCGGATGTAAATCCTCGCATTATCGAGGGGCTTTTTCTGGAGGATCTGCTCTACCTCCAGGATCTCTATCAACGCATCAACGGCGGGGGCGGATACACCCTGAAGACCAAGTGTCCGCAATGCGGACAGGAAGTGACGGTGGAGGTGACCAACCCGGGGGCCTGAAGGGCTACCCCCTGGAGCGTCTTTATGAGGAACTGGCCTTTCTGGCTTATCACCTGCACTGGGGCTATCAGGAACTCCTGGAGCTGGATCATGCGGAAAGGAGACGCTGGTGCCGGGAAATAAGCCGTATCAATCAGCGATTGGCCGAGGAGGAAAGACGCCGGGGGTAGCCCTATTCCGACCCCTTGTTCCGGGCATTTTCCTGGCAGAAAGGATCCGAAAACGGCATCACCTGGAAAGAGGATCTCCATCCCTCCTTAAGCTGGTCTGGCGGATACCGGGAGGAAGGCTTTTCCGCCCCCTGCGGTCCCGGATAGCCTTCCGGCCGAAAAAGCATTCCGGAGATAAGGGCCCGGGGCTCCTCCTGCGGGTGATCCGGATAAGAGAAAAAACCCCCGGGAGGCCCCCTCTCGTGCTGCTCGCCTCCGGGGCTTCCGGAGGAACGGAGCCGGAAACCTTCTCCCGCTATATCCTCATCCTCGAACCATCGGTTTTTCTCCGGGAACGGATCACCCTCCGCGGGATCCTATCCCCGACCGGGGCTTCCTCTCCCTCGCCTCCTCTCCCTTCCGCCCCGAAGGAGGAGAAATTCCTTCCCCGACCGGAGATCCTGATAGGGAAGGAATCTCTCCGTATCGTCCGGGAAGGAAGCCCGGAACCTCCGGTTACCCCTTCCGGGGAAGGACCTCTCCGAAAAGAAATTACCCCTTTCCTGGACACCGTACGGGAGAGGAGGGACCTTGTCGCTCCCGCAGGAG
>NZ_WFVX01000030.1:0-2622 GCF_015491435.1 Thermosulfurimonas sp. | reverse complement strand
GGATGTTGTTTCTGAAAATCTCGCGCAGCTTTGTATTCACGAATCCAGAAGTTAGCAGATTGAGCCGCCCAATAGTCTAAATTTTTGCCACGGTTTCGAACAAAATCCGGTTCGGTGCGAAGATTATGGTACCAGGAAGAGATGGCCACACTTCGGGGATCTCTTACAATACATACAAAACGAGCCTCCGGAAAAAGTTTAGCATAAAAAGGCAATTTTAAGATAGCAGCATTGTCGTTTAGTCCGAACCATTTAATTTTTCTTAAGTTCTTATTTTTAGTTTTAGCTCCCCGTAAAGCGGCCAGCATCACCATATAAGCAAAGATATTTTCAAAATCTTCCTCCGTATATAAAGAAGGACCCTGCTTCCCCGTAAGTTGATCAGCTCTTTCTAAGACTTGGTTATAATAATGGAGGAGCTGGTTTAATGCTTGGCGTAACACTTCTAATTGATGTTCACTGGGACAAGAAATCTCCGGATGCGCATTTAAGATCATTTGGAGGAAGGTAGTTCCTGATTTGGGAGTACCAAAAGCTAAAAGCAATCTAAAATCTTTCATACGCATTCTTAATTCTCTTTAAAGCTTAACGTTTTGTCAACCGTGCTCGATGTCTTGATTTTCTTCTCCGCTTTGGATTTGACTCTCTCCCCATCCAAAAAGAAGGCTCTTTCATTTTAATCCCTTGGACACATTCGGAAAATACTACCGCAGAAGCCCCTTTCTGACCCTACACCGTAACCTGGCCGGATTAGGTTCGCCGGTTTACTTTATGGAAGCAGACTTGCCCGGTAAATTGAAGCGGTTAGGATTCTCTTTTAAACGGAGAAATCGGGAGGGGAGATGAAAGTCGCACTGCTTGATTACGGGGCGGGGAATGTGCGAAGCGTGATAAACGCCCTCCGGGCCTTAGGGGCCGAGGTGCGGCCCGTTAAGCGCCCGGAGGACATCCTTTCGGCCGAACGCCTGGTCTTTCCGGGGGTGGGGAACTTCGGAAGCATCATGCGGGCCTTAAACGAAAAGGGTTTTGTGGAACCCCTGCGCGAATACCTGCGTCAGAATCGGCCCTTTCTCGGGATCTGCCTCGGGCTTCAGGTCCTTTTTGAGGGAAGTGAGGAGGCCCCGGGGGTGGCCGGGCTTTCGGTCTTTCCCGGGTTTGTGCGCCGTTTCAGGGTCTCGCTCTCCGTGCCCCACATCGGCTGGAACGGCATAAAACCGGCAAAACCCTCCCGCCTCTTCCGGGGTCTTTCCGGCGAGGAAAAATTTTATTTCGTCCATTCCTATTACGTGGACCCGGCGGACCCCGCCCTGGCCCTTACCCGCACGGACTACGGGCTGGAGTTCGTCTCCGCGGTGGAAAGCGGAAACATCGTGGCCCTTCAGTTTCATCCGGAAAAAAGCGGGCCCGCGGGGCTAAAGATCCTGGAAAACTTTCTCTCCCGGGAAGGCGAGGCCGTGCTCCCTCCGCGGATTCTGGAAAAGACCCAACTTGCCAAACGCATCATCGCCTGCCTTGATGTGCGCTCGGATGACGAGGGACGCTTGGTGGTGACCAAGGGGCTTCAGTACGATGTGCGCGAGGGGGGCCGTGTGCGGGACATGGGGGCCCCGGTGGAGCTGGCCCACCTTTACTTCCAGGAGGGGGCGGACGAGATCACCTTCTTAAACATCACGGGCTTCAGGCACTTCCCCTTAAAGGACCAGCCCATGCTTGAGGTGCTGAGGCGCACCTCCGAGCGGGTCTTTGTGCCCCTCACCATAGGAGGCGGCATCCGGGATTTTACCGATCGGGACGGAAGGTCTTATTCGGCCCTGGAGGTGGCCTCGGCCTATTTCCGGGCCGGGGCGGACAAGGTCTCCATCGGCTCCGATGCGGTCTATATCGTTGAGGATTACCTTCGCCGCGGAGGGGCCTCTGGAAACTCCTCCATTGAGACCATCTCCCGGGTCTATGGCCGACAGGCGGTGGTCATCTCCATTGACCCCAAAAGACGCTATGTGAAAAGCCCCTCCGAGACCGAGCATCCGGTGATTGAGACCGAGATCCCCGGGCCGAACGGGGAGCGCTACTGCTGGTTCCAGTGCACGGTAAAGGGTGGGCGCGAGGCCCGCGATGTGGACGCGGTGACGCTGGCCCGGGTCTGCGAGGAGCTCGGGGCCGGAGAGATCCTTCTTAACAGCATAGACCGTGACGGGACCAATCTGGGCTATGATCTGGAGCTCATCCAGGCGGTCTCCGAGGCCGTAAGTATCCCGGTCATTGCCTCAAGCGGGGCCGGATCGCCTGAACATTTTTACGAGGTCTTCACCCGCACCCGGGCCGAGGCGGCCCTGGCCGCAGGTATCTTCCACCGCCGGGAGGTGGAGATCCCGGCCTTAAAACGCTACCTCCGGGAGAAGGGCATAGAGGTTCGCCTTGCTTAAACTTGCGGAGTTTCTTTGCGCCTGCGCCCGCTTCGGCGAGGAAAATGACCTCCCCCTTCTCCTTGTGGGAGCCTTTGCCCTTAAGGCTTACGGTCTTTCACGGATGACGGGAGACCTTGATTTTTTAACCGCCAAAAGCCGGAAATCCCTCTGGATAAATTTCCTTGAAGGCTTAGGGTTTGAGACCGCAGGCCAATCC
>NZ_WFVX01000029.1:0-4251 GCF_015491435.1 Thermosulfurimonas sp. | reverse complement strand
GGTCTGGCCGGTACCGGGGGGGGCGGTACCTCCTCCACCACCTCCGGCGGAGCCGGGAAAGCGGAGTTCGTCTCCCCCCTCAAGGGGCAGTACGAGATCAGCGGAGAGGTGAACCGGAAGAGCACGGATATGTACCGTCAGATCGAGACCTCGGTGCGGGCCCTGCTTTCCAGAGACGGCACCTTTACCTTCAACCGTCTTACCGGAAATCTCTTTGTTCGGGATCATCCCTCCAACGTGCGCCGGGTGGCGGAACTGGTGGAACGTCTCAAGAAACGCTACGGGCGTCAGGTCCTGATCGAGGCCAAGATCGTGGAGGTGGATCTCTCCCGGGGCCATGATCTGGGTATCGACTGGCTTACCCTGCGCGATACCCGTCTGCCCACGGTCTCTACCGCCACCCTGGATCTGCGCACCGGAATGCCCACGCTTACCTTCTCCTATCAGCACCGCCCATCCTTTGAGGGGGTGCTCAAGCTGCTCGAAAACTACGGCCGGGTGCATATTCTCTCCAATCCCCGCATAAGGGTCCTGAACGGACAGCCGGCCCTCATCAGTGTGGGACGTTCCGTGGGATACGTGCGGGAGATCAACCGGGAGGTGATCTCCTCGGAAAACATCTCCCAGACTCAGACCACCGTGGATACCAGCGCCATCTTCGACGGCTTGCTCCTGGGGGTAACCCCGCGGGTTACCGATTCCGGGCAGATTATTCTGCATATCGTGCCCATCAAGAGCGATCTGGTGGAACTCCGCAGGGAGGAGTTCGGCACCAATACCGTGGTGACCCTCCCCCAGGTGAACCTCCGGGAGATGAGCACCGTGATCCGGGTTACTCCGCACGATCTGGTCATCATAGGAGGGCTCATCCTGGATAAGAAGGATCACGAAACGCGTCGGGTGTGGGGGCTGGGGCGGCTTCCCGGCCTGGGGGCCCTCTTTACCCATTCCCGCCGCTCCCGGGAGAAGGTGGAGCTGGTGATTCTGCTCCGGGTTTCCCTGGTATGAGCAAACTCTACGAAATCCTGCGGCAGATCGAGAATCGGGGAAGGGAAGGTCCCCGCTTTCCCTCTTCCGGGGTGAAGCCCGGGGGAGGAGGGAGATGGATCCGGGTCGGACTGCTCCTGCTGGGGCTTTTTTCCGCTCTGGGAAGCTTCTGGGCCTTTCGACTCTGGTACGCTTCGACTCCCTCCTTCGGTCCGGTAAGACCTCCGATCCACAGATCTTTTAAGGTTGCGGGTGGTTCGTCCCCGGAGCATCCCCGGAAAAAGAAGCCTCCCTCGTCCCCGCGAAAGACGGCCTCCCTTCCGGAAAAACGGGTGGTCCTTCCGGTAAAAAAATCCCCTCCTTCCTCGGCGAAGTCGCGGGCGCCTTCCGGCGAGGCTTCTTCCGCCTCCCCGGTGAGGAAATCCGGGGAAAGGGTGCCTCTTTCCCCGGCGGAGGTCCTGCGGGGGTATCTGGTGCGGGCGGAGATTTTGCGTAAGCAAGGTCGCTGTGCCGAGGCCCTGGATTATTATCGCCGTTACCTGGCCCGTTTCCGGGACCCGGGGGTTCTCAACAACTACGGGGCCTGCCTGTGGCTTCTGGGGCGTCTTTCCGAGGCCCGGAAGGCCTTTCGGGAATCCCTGCGCCTCAGGGAGGATCCGCAGGTCCGGTTGAATCTGGTACTTTTATCCCTCAAGATGGGAGATAAACGGGAGGCCTGTGCGGCTTTTCGTCCCCTCAGGGGGAAGGGAGAGGTCCAGAGCCCGGGGCTTGAGGCCTACCTGCGGAGGGTGTGCGGAAGGAAGGAATGAGGATAGTTATAGTAGGGGCGGGAAGCTGGGGTACGGCCCTGGGAAAGATCTGGGCCGAGGCCGGACACCGGGTGATCCTCCTGGCCCGGCGCCGGGAGGTGGTGGAGAGCATCAACACCCATCGGGAAAACCCAGGGTATCTTCCCGGAATAAAGCTTCCCTCGGGTCTGGAGGCCACCCTCCGGCAGGAGGTGCTCCGCGAGGCGGAGCTTCTGGTATGGGCGGTGCCCTGTCAGGGGTTACGCGAGGCAGCCCGCAGGGCCACCGGGGTCCTCACCGTTCCGCCTCCTATGCTCTCGGTGATAAAGGGCCTGGAGGTGGAGACCTTCTGCACCCCTGTGGAGATACTGGAGCAGGTCTTCGGGAAGGGAGAATACATGGTCCTTTCCGGGCCCAGTTTCGCCCTGGAGGTAGCCCGGGGATTGCCCACGGCGGTGGTCCTGGCCGGGAAGACCCCCCGGCTTTCCTTCTGGCAGGAACGACTCTCCCGGCCGGTCTTCCGCATCTATCGCAGCGAGGATGTGCGCGGAGTGGAACTCTGCGGGGCCCTCAAGAATGTGATAGCCATCGCCTCGGGAATAAGCGACGGTCTGGAGCTGGGGCTGAACGCCCGGGCCGCCCTCATTACCCGCGGACTGGCCGAAATGATACGCCTGGGGCTGAAACTGGGGGCCCGGCCTCTCACCTTTTCCGGTCTGGCCGGACTGGGGGATCTGGTCCTGACCTGCACCGGCCCCCTCTCCCGTAATTACCGGGTAGGGAGGCGTCTGGCCGCAGGCGAACCCCTGGATCAGATCCTCCGGAATCTGGGCCAGGTGGCCGAAGGGGTGGAAACCGTCAAGGCGGTGCGCAGGCTGGCCCACGACCTCCGTCTGGAAATGCCCATCACCGAGGCGGTGTTCAGAGTACTCTACGCCGGGGTGCCGCCGGCTCGGGCTTTGCAGGAGCTTCTGGCGCGCCCTCTGAAGGAGGAATTTGCTCCCCTCCCGCTTTGACCCTCCCTTCCAGGAAGGCCCCTTCCTCCACCGCGAGTTTCTGGGTATAGACCTCTCCCTGCACCCGGGCGGTCTTTTTGAGATGGAGGACCCGGGCCGTGATCCTCCCCTCGATCCGGCCGAAACATATGATCTCCGAGGCCTCCACTCCGCCCCGGATGGTCCCGCTTTCGCCGATGATCAGGCGGTCTCCCTTCAGTTCCCCCTCAAACTCTCCCTCGAATTTGGCCTGGCCGGAAAAGACCAGATGTCCTTCCAGTTTGAGCCCCGGACCTATATAGGCGTTCATCTCTTCGGCCGGTGGAGTCTTTTTCCAGCGCATCAACGACCGGCCAGCCTTACCCGGATGAAACGGTAGGGATTGAGATACCGGCCGTAACGGCGCACCTCGTAGTGGAGATGAGGGCCGGTGCTGCGCCCGGTGTTCCCCAGGTATCCTATGACCTGGCCTCGTTTTACCCTCTGCCCGGCCCGGACGACGATCTTTTTCAGGTGTCCGTAGAGGGTGCTGTATCCATATCCGTGGCGGATCACCACCACCCTGCCGTAACCTCCGTGCCAGCCGGCATAGATCACCTTTCCATCGGCGGTGCTCCTTATAGGGGTCCCGGAATAGCCCACCAGATCCACCCCGGTGTGAAAAGCCGGTTTCCCGGTGAAAGGGTCGCGCCTTCGACCAAAGCCCGAGGAAAGGTAGCACCCCCGGCAGGGAGAACCTATGGGTACCCGGGAAAGGACCCGCAGATAGGCATCTACTGTGGAAAGAAGATCCTGATACTCGGCAGGGGAAAGGGAGACCCCTTTGAGAGGTAGATAGGGCCCGCCCTCGGCCGGAGAGGGAGCCCGATAGGGCCCGCCCCGGTAGGTCTTCTTGCGACGGGGGACGTAGCGTTTGAGCCCCAGGTTGGAGACCAGCTCTTCGATCACCCGGGAACGGGCACGAAGTTCCCCCACCGCGCCGGCCAGCAATTCCTGTTTCTCCTTTTCCAGAAGGGCCACCCGACGGCGAAGGCTCTGGTTCTCGCGCTGGAGATCCCGGAGATTCTGCTGTAACCGGACCAGGTGGCGGCGGGTCTTGACCAGCTGGCCGAAGGAGAACAGACCCCCGAGACTCAACACCAGGAGCAGAAGGAGAACCACCACCCCCAGTTTCAGGAAAGGCTTCGAGAGGCAAAACCTCCGGGTGGGCTGATCCTCGGAAACGACAATGAAATAGAGGTTCCGCTTGTCCATGGCGCTATACTATTAAAAGTTTTTCTCCGGGGCAAGGCCGAATTCGGCCTCGCTGAAGACCTCGGCGGTGAAGAGATAGATTTCGGTATCCGGGTCCTCCCAGCAACGGGGAGGAAGCCCGGCCTTAAGGCATACGTGATCCAGGAAGGTCTCCCGATCCCACCCGTACTCCACGGGGACCTGCGGAAGCAGAACCCCCCGAAAGGGCCCCTTGACTATATATACCC
>NZ_WFVX01000028.1:0-3514 GCF_015491435.1 Thermosulfurimonas sp. | reverse complement strand
CTCTTACCGAGACCCATATCCGGGTGGATGTAAAGTTGCTGGATCATCTCATGAATCTAGCCGGGGAGCTGGTGCTGGCTCGCAATAGGCTGGTGCAACTGGCCAATCAGAAGGTGGATCCGGAGCTGATGCAGGCCACCCAGACCCTTTCTCTGGTGACCACGGAGATGCAGGAAGCCATCATGAAGACCCGCATGCAACCCATCGGGAACGTATTCAATAAATTCCCCCGGATCGTGCGGGATCTGGCTCGCTCCACCGGGAAGAAGGTCAATCTGCACATCGAAGGAGCGGATACCGAGCTGGATCGTTCCATCATCGAGGCCATCAAGGATCCCCTCACCCATCTGGTGCGCAATTCCATCGACCACGGTATCGAACCCCCGGAGGAAAGGGTCCAGCTGAACAAGCCCCCGGTGGGTACGCTGGTCATGCGGGCCTTTCACGAAGGGGGGCAGGTGATCATCGAGATCGAGGACGATGGCCGGGGCATAGATACGGAGAAGGTCAAGCGTAAGGCCGTGGAGAAGGGACTGATCACCCCGGAAGAGGCCGAACGCATGAGCGATCACGAGGCCCTGAATCTGATCTTCAAACCGGGGTTTTCCACCGCGGAAAAGGTGACCAACATCTCCGGCCGGGGCGTGGGTATGGACGTGGTGAAGACCAATATCGAGCGCCTCGGGGGGAGCATTGAGATCCGGAGCGTGAAAGGGGCCGGGACCACGGTTCGAATCAAGATACCTCTTACCCTGGCCATCGTTCCGGCCCTGATCGTGGTGTCCGGAGGGGAACGTTACGCCATTCCCCAGGTTAGTCTCAAGGAGCTGGTGAACATCGAGGATCCGGAAAAGGAGATCCACCGTATCGGGCAGTCCGAATTCTATCGCCTGAGGGGGAACATCATTCCCCTGGTCCGTCTGGCCAAAGTGCTGGGGCAGAGCGACGGTCAGGCCCGGAGCCTGGTCATCCTCACCAGCGGGACCATGGATTTCGGTCTGCTGGTGGACGAGGTGAGGGATTCGGAGGAGATCGTGGTCAAACCCCTGGATCGTTTTCTCAAGGGGATTCCCATCTATGCCGGGGCCACCATTATGGGCGACGGGAAGGTGGCTCTGATTCTGGACGTGGTGGGGCTATCCCGGCATGTGGGGTTCCGGGCCGAGGAGGCCCGCAAGGCCCTGGAGGAAGAGAAGAAAAGGAAAGACACCTCCCGGGAGAGCCATTTTATCCTCCTCTTCAACGTGCATCCCGAGGAACAATTTGCCATCCCGCTCTCCCTGGTTTCCCGTCTGGATAAGATCAAGGCCGAGTCCCTGGAGTACGTGGGAGGTAAAGAGCTGGTACAGTACAAGGGTCATTCGGTCCCGGTGATTCGCCTGGAGAATTACCTTCCCATTCAGCCCCTGCCGGAGCAGGAGGAATATAATCTGCTCCTTTTCGAGGAAAACGAGAAGATGGTGGCGGTTCTGGTTTCCCAGATCCTGGATCGCATCGAGACCGATCTCGAGCTGGACGAGGATATCTACCGCACCGAGGGTATCCTGGGCAATCGCATCATCAACGGGCGCACCACCATCTTTGTGGATATTTACAAGATTATTGAGATGTTCGATCCGGACTGGTTCAAAAAACCGGTGCTGGAGATCCATTCCCGCATCCTTTACGCGGAGGATTCCTCCTTCTACGCCCAGCTGGTCAAGAACTATCTGGAGGGGGCGGGCTACGAGGTGGAGATCGCCGAGGACGGGGTCAGGGCCTGGGAGAAGTTACAGGAGGGGGCCTACGACCTTCTTATTACCGACATAGAGATGCCCCGGATGAACGGTTTGGAACTGATCAAGAAGGTGCGGGCCGACGAAAGGTTCCGGGATCTTCCCATCATGGTGCTCACCAGTATCTCGGCGGAGGAGGTCTATCGCAAGGCCAAGGAGCTGGGGGCGGATGAGTTCCAGACCAAACTGGACCGGCAGGCGGTGATCGAGGCCGCCACCCGTCTCCTCACCGCGAAGACCACCGCGGAGGCTGCGGCGTGATGGATCCGTTCCAGATACTGGGGGTTTCCCCCCGGGCGAGCTGGGAGGAGATCCGGCGGGCCTATCTGCGCAAGGTAAAGTCCCTGCATCCCGATCGGGGTGGCGACCGGGAGGCCTATCTGGCCCTTCAGGAGGCTTACGAGACCCTGCGCAGGGCCTGCGAAAGGCGTCGTCGGGTCCAGGTCCTGCGGGAACGTCCGCAGGGGGGAGAATATCTTCTTTCCTTTGTGGAGCTTACGGTACGGGAGGTGGCCCTGGGTACGGAGAGGTGGATTCGGGTGCCCGACACACCGGGCCCCTGTGAATACTGCGAGGGTCTGGGGCTCGATCCCTACGGTCGTTTCCGGGTCTGCGAATGGTGCCAGGGCAGCGGTCTCCTGCCGGAGGAGGGAGGACGGTATCATCAACTCTGTCCCCGCTGTCAGGGGCAGGGAAGGATCTTTCTGGAGCTCTGTCCCCGCTGTCGGGGGAAAGGGGAGATCCGCCGGGAAAAGGAGTTTCTGATCGTGATACCTCCGGGGGTACGCGAGGGCGATCTCCTTTTTCTGCCCAGGTCTCCGGAAGGCCCTATCACGGATGTCTTCCTGGAGGTCTTTATCAAGCGGGACGATCGTTTCTATTTTGAGGGGCAGGATCTGGTCTGTCAGGTGCAGGTTCCCTTCTGGAAGGCCGCGCTGGGGGGATATATCCGGGTGGAGACCCTGGAGGGTGAAGAGGAGATAGAAATCCCCCGGGGTCTTCCCGGGGGTTCCCGGCTGGTGATAAGGCAGAGGGGGCCTTTTCGTCCCGATGGGGGGCGAGGCGACCTGATCCTTCAATTCGAGATCTGGTTCCCGGAGGACTATCCTCCGGAGGCCTTAAAACTGCTGGAAAGACTGAATCATATCATGGAGGAAAGCTATGGCCGAATTACCTCTTCCCGCCAGTGAAACCCGTCCGGTCCTTTCCGAGGACACCCAGACCTTCGTTACCTTCTGGCTGGGGGAGCATCTTTTCGGTCTCCCCATCGCCGAGGTGGTGGAGATTAATCGCAAGATGGAGATCACCCCGGTGCCCCTGGCCCCGCCATACATCAAGGGGATCATCAATCTGCGGGGGCAGGTGCTCACCACCGTGGATCTGGCCGAAAGGCTGGGCTTGCAGGTGGAGGCCCCGCGGGCCTACAATCTGATCGTAAAGACCGAGGACGAGGAAAGGATCAGTTTCCTGGTGGAGAAGATCGGAGATATTCTGGAGGTCCCGTCCAAAAACGTGGAGGAGCCGCCGGAGCGGATCGAGGGGGTGGAGCGAAAATTCGTCCGGCATGTCTGTCAGCTGCCGGAGCGGCTTCTGGTGATCCTGAATGTGCGGGAGGTGCTTCAGGACTCCGGATAGAGTCCGGCGAAATCCAGGAAGGGTTTCCAGGCCTCGCGTTTTTCCTCGGGGAATTTTTCCAGGAAGAGGCTCTGCCAGCGGGGAGGTTCGGGTTTTTTGAGAAG
>NZ_WFVX01000027.1:0-7075 GCF_015491435.1 Thermosulfurimonas sp. | reverse complement strand
CTCCTTCCCCCGGGGGGATACGCGGTGGCGGATCTGGGCAGCGGGGGCGGGGTGCCGGGTCTGATCCTCAAGATAGCCCGCCCGGAACTGGAGGTGGTCCTCTACGAGGCCCATCCGCCTCGGGTGGCTTTTCTCCAGAGTCTGATCGCCGAGCTGGGGCTCTCCGGCGTGCGGGCGGAAAGGAGATTCCTGGGGCGCGAGGGCTGGCCGGAGACACGTTTTCCGGTGGTGGTCTCCCGGGGCTACGGTTCGGCGGAGAAGTTCGCCGCCCAGGCGGCAAGACTTCTCTCCCCTCCGGGGCTGGCCTTTTATCTATGGCGCAACGAGGTGGAACCCCGGGGGGAGCCGGAGAGGTATCTTCGTCTGCTTCAGGAGGTCTCTCTGGCCCTGCCCCGGGGGCGGGGGGAACGCCGCCTTTTGATTTTTGCCGGATGAGTACCCCTTGAAAAGGAAATTTTTTTGTGTTTCCCTGTAAAAGATTCCCGCAGGAGGTCCGGTGAATGGGAGGAAGAAGTCGTAAGTCCGTTTTGCGTCAGAAGCTGGCCAAATATTATCGCGAACGCGAGAATCCGCTGGCGCTCATGTCCCTGCAGGAGACCCTCATCCGCCAGCACCGGGATCGGTATGATCTTTTGATGCGCAATCTGGAGTATCTTCAGGCCCAGGAAGCCCCTCCGGCCGAGGAGGGAGGGGTCTCCCGGCTTACCATCCGCAAGTTCACCAGCGAGCCGGATAAGAAGTTCCTTAACCGGGCCTTTTATGAGGCCCTTTATCCCATCACCATGGAATATCGCTACATGCCCCTGCACGCCATTTTTGTATGGTATCTCCAGGCCCTGGAGATGGTTTACGGGGAGAAACTCAACAAGACCCATCTTAACCGGCTGCAGAAATGGATTCTGCGATGGCTCACCGCCATGACCCCGGAAGAGGAAATGAATCTCAAAAGTGAGATCGTCACCTGGATCCTCAATCGTTTTACCTAAAAAGGGGGAGGGCCCGGTCCTTTATCTTATCGACGGCACATCCTTTGTCTATCGGGCCCATTACGCGGTAAAGGAATATCTATCCACCTCCTGGGGCCTGCCCACCAAGGCCGTCTATGTGTTTACCCGGATGATGCTCCGGATCCTGCGCGAGTTTCGTCCGGAGTATCTGGCCCTCTGTCTGGATGAGAAGGCCCCCACCTTTCGCCACGAGGCCTACCAGGACTACAAGGCCCAGCGTCCTCCCATGCCCGAGGAACTGGTGGTACAGCTTCCCTATATTCGCGAGATAGCCGAGGCCCTGGGGATTCGGGTTCTCAGTGTTCCGGGCTATGAGGCCGACGACCTCATAGCCACCCTGGCCCACCGTCTTCCGCATCCGGTGGTGATCGTGGCCGGGGATCGAGACCTTTTTCCCCTGGTGAGCGAGAGGATTTACATCTGGGATCCCATCCGCGAGAAGACCATCACTCCCGAGGAGGTCCTCAGGCGTTACGGACTTCCTCCGGAGAAGATTCCGGAGATGCGGGCCCTGGCCGGGGATGCCAGTGATAACCTGCCCGGGGTCAAGGGCATCGGAGAGAAGACCGCCTGCACTCTTATTCGCACCTTCGGCTCGGTGGAGAATCTTTATGCCCGGCTCTCCGAGGTCACGCCGCCCCGTCTGCGGCGTCTGCTGGAGGAGGGCCGGGAGGCGGCTTTTCTTTCCCGCGAGCTTCTCACCCTAAGGACCGATGCCCCGGTCCCGCTGGAGCTTTCGGCCTATCGGGTACGGGATCCCGACTATCGACGTCTTCGGGGCCTTTTCGTGAAGCTGGAGTTCCGGCGTCTGCTCGCGGAGCTGCCCTCCGAAAGAGACCTGGGGGCGGAAGTGCGCAGGGTGGACGGGATTCCCGAAGAGGCCTTTTCCGGAGGACCGGTGGCCCTGTGGGTTTCTCCGTCCCGGGGTCTTTTCGGCGGGGCATGGGCAACCCTGGGGCTGGCCAACTCGGACCGGGCCTGGGAACTCTCCGGTGTCTCCCCCTCGCAGTGGCGCAAGCTTCTGGCGGCCAAGCCGCAGGCCTGGATCCTCTACGACCTCAAGGCCCTGGCCCATCTTCTGGGAGAAGCCCCCTCCCTTCAGGGAGAGATCTTTGAGGTCAAACTGGCGGCCTGGCTTCTGGACCCCACCCGCAAGAGTTATCTCCTGGAGGAACTGGCCCAGGAATACCTGGGGGCCCGTTTGCCTGCCCCGGAGGAGGAAAAGGGTTGCGGGGCCCGGGCCCTGGCCCTGGCTCAACTCTACCCCTTTTTAAGGGAGGAGATTTCCCGCGCCGGGATGGAAAGACTCCTTCTGGAGGTGGAGACCCCGCTTGCCCTGGTCCTTTTCCGGATGGAAAGGGTCGGGGTGCGCGTGGATCGGGAGTATCTGCGCCGTCTGGCCCGCGAACTGCGGGAGAGACTTAAGGAACTGGAAGAGGAGGCCCACCGTCTGGCCGGAGAGGTTTTCAACCTGCGTTCCGGAAGGGATCTCTCCCGCATCCTTTTCCAGAAGCTGGGACTTCCCCGGGGGAAACGCACCCCTAAGGGCACGGGATATTCCACCGATGTGGAGGTGCTTTCGGAACTGGCCAAGCAGCATCCGTTGCCGGAGAGGCTCCTGCGTTATCGAAGCCTTTACAAGTTGCTTTCCACCTATGTGGAGCCACTCCTGGCCCTGGCGGACTCCCGCGATCGGGTGCACACCACCTTCCACCAGACCGGCACTGCCACCGGACGTCTTTCCTCCTCGGATCCCAATCTTCAGAATATCCCGATCAAGGGGGAGGAGGGGGAGTGGATTCGTCGGGCCTTCGTGGCCGAGGAGGGCTGGCGGCTTCTTTCCGCGGATTATTCCCAGATCGAGCTGCGGCTGCTGGCCCATTTTTCCGGGGACGAGAATCTGCGTCGGGCCTTCCTGGAGGGACGGGATATCCATGCCACCACCGCTGCCGAGATCTTCGGTATCCGTCCCGAAGAGGTAACCCCGGAGATGCGCCGGTTGGCCAAGGTCATAAATTTTGGTATTGCTTACGGTATGAGCGCCTTCGGCCTGGCCAAGGAACTGGGGCTGGATCTGGCTCAGGCCCGGGCCTTCATCGAGAGGTATTTTCAGCGTTATCCCGGGGTCAAACGTTATATGGAGGAAAAGGTGGCCGAGGCCCGGGAGAAGGGATATGTGACCACTCTCCTGGGGCGCAGACGGCCCATCCCCGGGCTTAAGGCCCGGGAGAAAAGCGTACGGGAGTTCGCCGAGCGCACGGCCATCAACACCCCTATCCAGGGATCCGGAGCGGATCTGATCAAACTGGCCATGCTGGCCATAGACCGCAGACTGGCTCAGGAGGGGTACACCGCCCGTCTCATCCTTCAGGTGCACGACGAGTTGCTCCTGGAGGTCCCGGAGGAGGAGATAGAAGAGGTCCGGGAATTGGTCCGAAAAGAAATGGAGGAGGTTTATCCTCTGAGCGTGCCCCTTAAGGTCAACCTGGCCACGGGGAAAAACTGGGCGGAGGCCAAGGCCTGATGTGGGAACCCTGGGAGGGCGGTTATGAGATCAATCGCGATCCGGCCCATATCGAGATCCTGCTTCAGGATCTCAAGAAGATGGGTTACTGGGTCATCTTTGTCAGCGGACGCTTTCGTTCCGGCCCTACCCTTTTGCTGGAGGTGCTCAGGGACCATCTGGTCTTCGATTATCCCCGTCCCTGGTCTCCGGGGTTGACCACCGCCCGGGTGATCTATCGGGACAATTCCAATATCGAGTATTTCTTTCGGGTGGATATCCTGCGCGAGGACCGGGAAGAAAAGTATATCTTCACCTCCCGTCCCTCGGCCATCTTCCGGCTGGAGAGGCGGATGTATTATCGGGTTCCCACCCCTCCGGGTTCCCGGGCCCAGTTTCGGTGGAAGGATCAGGAGGTTACCGGAGACATAGTAAACATCAGCGCCGGAGGGCTGGCCCTGTTGCGCCCCAGCGTCAAGGTTCCGGAACGGGAGATCCTCACCGAGGGGAAGCTGGATCTCTGGGTCTCCTCCACCAGATCCTTCGGCACGGTAGAGATTCCTCGGGCCGAGGTGGTCCGGACGATGGATTCCCCGGATGGCCCCCTTCTGGGGATCAAATTCCATATCCACGAAAAGACCCGCCAGGAGCTTATGCGTTACGTCATTCAGCGGGAGATCGAGATGCGCAAGGCCAAACGGGCCGAGGCCTAAACCGTAAACTTGAAGCTTCCCTTCCCCAGGATATCGTGAAGATGGAGGATTCCCACCAGTTTTTCCTCTTCGTCCACCACCGGCAGTACGGTGATGAGATGTTTTTCCATGAGATCCAGGGCCTCGGAGGCCAGCCGATCCTTACGGATGCGTTTAGGGTCCGGGGTCATGATCTCCTCCACCCGGGCTTCCTCCGGGTTCCCCCGGCGGAGGAGGGCCCGACGCAGGTCGCCGTCGGTGATGATGCCCCGCAGGTGATCGTGGTCGTCCAGGACCAGGATGCACCCCAGGCCCTTACGATCCATTTCCGGGAGGGCGTCTCGCAACAGGGTTCCCATGCGGGTGCGGGGAATATGTTCCTCGGTGAGCATGATTTCCGCCACCCTTACCCGAAGGCGTTCTCCCAGGGAACCGGCGGGGTGATTACGCCGGAAATCTTCGGGGCCGAATCCCCGGGCCTCGGCCAGGGCCACGGCCAGGGCATCGCCTACGGCCAGAGCCGCGGTGGTGCTGGCGGTGGGAGCCAGATCGTAGGGGCAGGCCTCCCGGGGAACCCCCACGTCGATGACCACCTCCGCCATACGGGCCAGCGGGGAATCGCCGTTTCCGGTAAAGGCCACCGTCTTTACCCCGCGCCGTTTGAGGATCTGAACGATCAGGTTTACCTCCTCGGTGCGCCCTGAGTTGGAAAGGGCCAGCAGTACATCCTCCCGGGTGACCATTCCCAGGTCTCCGTGAAGGGCCTCGGCGGGATGCAGGAAGAAGGCCGGGGTACCGGTGGAGGAAAGGGTGGCGGCTATCTTGCGACCTACCAGTCCGCTCTTTCCGAGCCCGGTTACCACCACCCGCCCCCGGGACCCCAGAATGAGCTCCACCGCCCGCTCGAAGGAGGGGCCCAGCTTACGATAAACGCTCTCCAGCCCCTCGATCTCGATACGCAGGACCCGTCTGGCCGTTTCCACTACCCGCATGTCCTTAAATATATCCCCGAAATCATCCCCTTGACAAAAGAGCCAAGGATTGGCAAGGTATTGAAAAGCTTTCTCAACAAAGGTCCGATGGAACGTTCTCCGGGTTCGGAAATAGAAATTTTCAGGGATTTTATCAAGAGGAAGGGGTTGCGCTATACCCAGGAGCGGGAGATCATCCTGCGGGAGGTCTTCAACATCCACGATCATTTCGACGTGGATGAACTTTATTTGCGACTGCGCAACAAGGGCTATAAGGTCTCCAAGGCCTCCATATATCGCACCCTTCCCCTGCTTATCGAGTGCGGGCTGGTGCAGGAGGTATATCACGAAGATGGCCACATGCATTATGAACACATCTACGGTCACGAGCCGCACGCCCATTTTCGCTGTCTTTCCTGTCGCCGGGTGGAGGAGTTCAGCGATGATCGACTGGAAGAGGTGGCTCGCGAATATGCGGAAAGGTACGGAGTGGAGGTGAAGATGACCCGTTTCGAGATCCTGGGGTATTGTTCGGCCTGTCGCGGAAGAGAGGGCTAGGGATGGGGTTCCGGTGGCGCTGGCGTTGGGGAAGGGGGTGTCGGCGAAGGGAAGAGGGGATCTGTCCCCGCATGGAGAATCTCACCACCCTCGACGAACTCCGTACCGGCGAGGAGGGGATCATCGTCAAGGTCCTGGGTAACGGGGCCTTCAGACAGCGTCTGCTGGAGATGGGGTTCCTTCCGGGGACCCGGATCAGGGTCATTCGTTATGCGCCCCTGGAGGATCCGGTGGAATACGAGCTCAAGGGCTATCATGTGGCCCTGCGACACGAGGAGGCGGCCAAGGTCCTGGTGGAGAAATGTCCGAAATCGTCGTAGCCCTGGCCGGAAACCCCAATTCCGGAAAGACCACCCTCTTTAATGCCCTTACCGGTGCCCGCCAGAAGGTGGGCAACTGGCCCGGGGTCACCGTGGAAAAGAAGGAAGGGGAACTCCGGACCAACGGCCATCTCTTCCGAATCGTGGACCTCCCCGGCACCTATTCCCTGACTCCGTATTCCCTGGAGGAGGTGATCGCCCGGAATTTCATTCTGGAGGAAAAGCCGCACGTAATCCTCAACGTGGTGGATGCCTCCAATCTGGAGCGCAATCTTTATCTTACCGTGCAGCTCATGGAACTGGGGCGGCCCATGGTGATCGCCCTGAACATGATCGACGTGGCCAAGAGCCGGGGAATATACGTGGATGCGGAGAACCTCTCCCGTCTCTTGGGGGTACCGGTGGTTCCCACCGTGGGGACCAAGGGCCTGGGGATGGAGGATCTGATAGGGGTCCTGATAGAGGTGGCCGAGGGCCGAAGGGAGAGCCGCCCGGTGCATCTGTATTACGGTCGCGAGATAGAAGAAGCGTTGAGCGAGCTGGTGGAGCTTCTGGAGGAACTGCATCTTCTCCCCGCATATCCCCGGCGCTGGCTGGCTCTCAAGCTTCTGGAAGGGGATCGAGAGGTGCTCTCCCGGGTCCAGAAGGAGGAAGGGGCCGAGATCCTGCTCTCCCGGGTTCGGGAGATCTCCTCCCGACTGAGACAGATCTTCGACGAGTCCCCCGAGGCCCTTATCGTGGAAGCCCGCTACGGCTTTATCTCCGGAGCGGTGCGTGAAGCGGTCCGTATCTCCGCCATCTCCCGCAAGACCTTCTCCGAGCGCCTGGACGATATCCTTACCCATCGTCTTCTGGGTTTCCCCATCTTTATCGGGGTCATGTATCTCCTCTTTTACCTCACCTTCAAGCTGGGGGCCTATCCCGTGGCCTGGCTGGAGGATCTTCTCAAGCTCACCGAGGAGAGCCTGAGAGGCCTCCTTCCCCCCGGACTTTTGCGGGAGGTCCTGGTGGAAGGGGTTCTGGG
>NZ_WFVX01000026.1:0-11394 GCF_015491435.1 Thermosulfurimonas sp. | reverse complement strand
TTATAAAAGAAAACGAGGAATATATTATTGTAGTGGAAGAAGAATATTTAACACCAGGGAAGGGAGAATTTCTTTTTACAGAAGAAGGAGAAACAGTTTATTTTCAAAACATTAAAGCCCAAATTGAAGAAGTAGCAAAAGATCTACACGAAGCTTCACAGAAAGCTCGAGAAATTATCGAACTAGGCTTAGTTCAACCTCTGGAATTACGTCATCAGTTCAGCTTCGGTGAAATATGCCTGAGAAATGCCTTAACAGCTGATATACGTAAGCTTTCGCATCTTCAACCAGAAAAAATCTATCATCTAGTAGTGAAAGGTACTCTCCCAGTTCTTTTAGCCCAAAACTTAAGTATGCGAAACTTTGCTTTATTCGAACTTTTCGCTTATTTCGAGGGGCGGCTCCCCTTTTAAATTCTTCTTTTAGTTCAACCCTGTTGAGGGGGCTCTGCCCTTTTAGGTTGATCGTCAAACCCCCAGATAATTTCTACCGCCGACATACGCAGGGCTCTCTGGAGAAGCACAGAAAAATTAGGAACCGGAAATTTGCCTTTAGAGGCGAATACGTACTGGAAGTTTCCGAGAGTGGGAGCGTTAAGATAAAGGGGTTTGGCAGTCTCTATCAGTACTCCGGCACTTACCTGGGCGGGGACCTGAAGTTTCTGTCCCCCGGAAAGTTCCAGGGTAAAGGGAAGAGGCCGTACCCCCTCCAGAAGAGTACCGGGGAGAAAGGGCTCGGTGGAAAAATAAATCTCCGCAAAGCCCGCCTGTTTTAGCGCATGATGAAGGGTCCAGGGTTTCCAGCGAGTGAGATGATTGGGGGGATAATCCGTTCCCCACCATTTAAATTTCTGATATCCTCGGGCTAGATTTTCGAATTTATAAAAAGGGGGACAGCTCAGGATCAAAAGACCTTGATGGTCCAAAAGCTTCCAGATCTCTCGTAAAAATCCAAAGGGATCCGGAAGATGCTCCAGGACTTCCAAAGCGGTAATAACCTGATAGGGCCCCCGGAAATCTTCGGGGAGTTCCGATAGATCACCGGCCCGATTCACCCGAAGACCGAATTTTTCCCGAGCCAACCGAAGGGCTTCTTCCGAGACATCCACTCCATATACTTCAAAACCCAGCCTTTGAGCCATAAGGAGAAGAAAACCCGTAGAACACCCTACATCCAGGAATTTACCCCGAGGTAGAACTTTTAATATAGAGAGTAGAAACCGAAATCGGGGGAGAGATTCCCAGCGAGAGATCTCCTTTTGAGGATCATCTTCTACTTGTTGATAATCTTCGTAGGGGAGATCTTTTGAATACTGTAGTAAATTTGAACCTCTCTTTTGATAAATTTCCTCATACTCCGCTTCTTCAAGAGGCCAGCTGAACTGGAGCCCGCAGGAAGGACATTCAAAGACCGGAAACCCGTTGATCACCTCAAAAAGGGCAAAATCGTTTCCTTTATGACCGCATACCGGACAGTGTTCCGGCTTCTGATACTCACCAGAGGTCAATTTTTCAGCATCCCGCAGGGCCTGGGCTATAACCCCGGCAGGGATATTTTCCAGACACGGACTATAAAATTGCCCTTTGCGCTTGGCTTCGGAGCAGGGTTCAAGGGTAACGTGTTTCCTACAAGGAGCGATACAGGTCTCCCCCAGATATTTCGAGCGCACGGGGATCACCGTGGGATAAGTGGCAGAAGTAAAATCTGGTTCTATAGGACCAGCTACAAGTACGGTAGGTTTATGTAAGCCGGCCGAAAGATGAAGGGTAGCGGTATCGGTGGTGATGACCGCATCCGAAAACTTCACCGCTGCGGCAAGATGCTTTACGGTTTTCATGTGGGAAGAAAGATTGGCTGCCCGGATACCATATACATCGAGCGAGGTCTCCACGGTAACGTCTTCGGTGGGGAGAGAACATATCACCGGTACATAATCCTCGGAAAGGAGGTCTTCGAGTTCCTTTAGGAGACGGGGGGGTAAGGTCCGGTGGATGGAGCTGGCCAGGTAATGAAAGAGTAACACTTTTTTCCCGGGAACTAGACGCCGGATTTCTTCAAAAATAGGACCTATTTCCGCTTCTACCTCCTCGGGAATAACTACATCCGGTACCTCCCGCTCGGCGCAAACCAACCCCAGTTTCCAGAAAAAATATTCCACCATATTGAGATTGTCGAATTGGGGTTTTCCTACCATTTCCACACATTTAACCAGATAGTCCGCCTTCCGAACCCGATCAAAGGGTACCGGCATGGTAAGAAGTTCGTCTATGTAGGAAAGATCCTCAAGCACCGGTCGGGCCCGCCCGGAAATGCTTACCAAGAGCCTCATCTTCGGAAACTTTCTTTTTATCTCCCGTAGAGCCGGGGTCATGCACAGGGCGTCTCCGATGGCCGCATGGGCCACTACCAGGAGGGTCTTTCCGTTGAGATCTTCTCCCCGGTAAAAAGGGGGAAGTTTGGCCTCGGTACGAGAAAACAACCGGCGAAAATTGGGAGGAAGGGCCCCGAAAACATCGTCAGCAAAAAGATACCTTTCACCCTTACGAATCTCCAGGTGGTAGCCGTTGAAATCCATAGAAAAGGTTTCTAGGGCCTTAGCCACTAGCATAAAAATTCCTCCTCTCTTCGTTCTAATCTAATGCATACCCCAAAAAGTCTCCGGCTGTAAATGGGGGATTAAAGTTTTTACGTAAACCGCCGAAAAGATTACTGAGAGCGGAAGAGGAAAAATCCCCTGCAAGGAGGTAAGTTATGGCTTTGAGAATTAATTTCAATTATGAAAGCGCGGCCACCCATACCGCGCTGAAGGTAAACGAAAGGCTCATGAACCAGTCGCTTCTGCGCCTTTCTACGGGGCTTCGCATCCTTTCGGCGCAGGACGACGCGGCCGGGCTTTTCATCGCCGACCAGCTCTCGGTGGTGGCGGCCGGTCTCTATCAGGGTAACCAGAACATCCAGACCGGAATCTCGGCCCTGCGAATCGCGGAAAACAATGTGGGGCAAATCTTCTCCAAGCTTCAGGCCATCTACACCCGGGCCGAGAATGCGGCCAACGACATCAACGACCCCAATGCCCGTCAATCCCTGCAACAGGAGATCAACAACTTTATCGACGCCATCCAGAAGATCGGTACCGATACCGAGTATAACGGCATCAAGCTCCTCGACGGAACCTTCAGCGGGAAATACATTCATTACGGTGCCCGGAAGGGACAAGTGGTTACCCTCTCCATCGGAGACGTACGGGCCCAGTCGCTGGGAGCCTATATCGTTTCCGGCTCAGACACGGTGAGTGAAAGGGCCTATTCCTCGGCCACCACTTATTCCTCTATTATCACCGGTGCCCTTCAGTTTGCCTCGGGTGAAAGCGTGAGCATAGGTACCGAAAGCCTTACCGCTGCCTCTAACATGGTGACTGACGCCAAGTATTTTGCTGACTGGATCAACAACAATACCAACCTCCAGCAGGCCGGAATCTCGGCGGAGGCCAGCAACCGGAGCGAGGCCGCGGATTGGACGGATATTACCGTACAAACTAATGATACCGTGGTACTCAAGTTCTTTGTGGGTACCTCCACGGCTTCTCCGGCAGCCTCCTATACTGCTAACGCGGGGGAGACCATTACCTTAAGTGAGCTGGTCTCGGCTATAAACGGTCAGGCCCAGGCCAACGGCTACAACCTCACCGCCACCGCGGAAAACGGAAAACTGGTCCTCCAGACCAACGGTGAAACTATCGGGGTGGAAGCAGATATTATTCATAGTGGAACCACCGGAGGAGGTACTATTGTGGATCTGAGCAAGATCCTTCAGGGAACCACTACCAGTATTACTAGTGGTACCGCCTCCGGAGCTACGGCGGCGGGGGTCTTAGTGGGTGATCTTTCCATCGCCGGTCTGAATAGCTTCTCCTACGATTTCAGTGCGGTAAGTGCGACCGCCTCTCCTTACGGACTGGCGCTTAAATCTGATACGGGTTTTGTGCCTACCGGTAGCGCAGCCTTCAAGAACCTTTATCAGATCGATGTGACCACCAATTCCGGAGCCGAGGATGCTCTCCTCATTGTAGATAAGGCCCTTAAAAAGGTGGATACCGTGCGCTCCCAGATCGGGGCCATTATGAATAACTTGCAATCTATCTACGACGCGCAGAAGGTGGCCTACGACAACACTAAGGAGGCCGAAAACGTCATTCGAAATGTGGACTACGCGGAGGAGATGAGCCGGTTCACCACCTACCAGATCCGGATGCAGAGCGGTATCGCCATGCTGGCTCAAGCCAACCAGCTGCCGCAGCTGGTGCTCCAGCTTCTCCGGTAATTTCTGGTGAGCCCCGGCCCCGCTTGGGGGCGGGGCCGGGTTTTAATATTCGGTTTGGGGGTGTACGGTGATCAGGGTACGTGGGGTTGATATTCCGTTACCCACCCCCCAGAAAACCGTGCTTTCGCGTCCAAAATCCTCCGAAGGACAAAAGGATCTGGCCCGTCTCCTGGTCGGGGCGACTCAAAAAAAGACTTCTTCCCCGCCTCCAGACCAAAAGCAAATAAAACGGCCGGAAGGGGAAGAATTAAAACGCCTGGTGGAGGAGCTTCAGCGACGCTTCGATCTCATGAATAAACAGCTTAAAATTGAAATCGATCACGAACTGGGTATTCCGGTGGTAAAGATCATCGATAAGCAAACCAATGAGGTGATCCGGCAGATTCCTCCGGAATACATGCTCAAGATCATGAAAAATATCGATCGCATGCTGGGACTCCTGGTGAACGAAAGGATTTAAAAAGCGGGCCTAAAACAACGGCTTTTACGCCCCGCAAGGAAGGCCGATCCTTAAAGCCTTCCTTGTAACCTTCTCCGGCTCTCTTCCCCTCAATTCCTCTCTTTCAGGGAACATAGGACCGGGACTCAAGTTTTCCGGGGATCTGCCGATAAAAATAAGAGAGAGGATCGGGGAGGCTGGAGATGGCCGGAGAGATATACCTGAGCAACCTCACCGGGGCCTTCGACTCAGCGGCTATGGTGGAAAAAATCATGAAACTCAAGGCCAAGCCGCTGGAGGCCTTGGCCCAGAAAGAAAAAGATCTTCAAGCCCGCAAACAGGCGGTGGATGATCTTAAATCCACGGTGGACTCCCTAGAAAGTTTCCTCGAAGGAACTACCATAACCGATCTCTTCCAGGCCAAAACCGGTACCTCCTCGGACACCGATGTGGCCACCGTTTCCGTGGATCAATCTGCTCCGGATATCTCCTTTGATGTAACCGTTTCTCAGCTGGCGCAAAAAGAGATTCGCCTTTCCACCGGGGGTGTGAGCGATCTTAATACCGTTCTCAGTCCGGCTACCTTTACCCTGCGTTATAATCTCAACGGCTCCAGCTATGAGGAAACCACCATCAATTTCGGCGGCGGAACCCTTCAGGATCTGGTGGACACCATCAATTCCGCCCAGAGCCGAATTACCGCCAGTGTCTATTATGACGGAAGCAACTACAAGCTCCTCCTTTCCGAAACCGATGAAGGGGCCTCCACCGTGGAGACCGATACCACCAACGGAGTTTACGCCATAGAAATCTCCTCCGGAGCCCTCCCCACGGAACTAGGGTCCTTGGATACCAATGTCCTTCAGGAAGGGAAAAATGCCCAACTCCAGATTGGAAGCGGGAGCCCAGTTTACAGCCCCACCAATACCTTTAACGATATTGTTTCCGGAGTGGATCTCACCGCTCAGGGTACCGGCTCGACCCATATATCCATCAGTGAAGATTATTCAAAAGTTACTGACTTTTTGCAAAATTTTGCCGAAAACTATAATAAGATCATCGATAAAATCCGGGATCTTACGGATTTGAAAAAGGGTATCTTCCTGGGGCAGAATTTCATAAACTCGCTGGAATCCAGTCTCTCTAATCTGCTTCAGCCTCTGATGGACAAGGGACTCATTACCGCGGATGATACCGGACACATCTCCATCGATACCGATCGCCTAAATGAACTCCTTCAGGAAAACCCTGAGGGCATGCAGGATACCCTCTCCCAGGTGAAAAATGCCTTTGATAACTATCTTACCGTAGAAACCAACTATTTAGGGGATATTTCCTCGGAATACCAGAAACAGATAGACGACCTCGAAAAACAAGCCCAGGAGCTCCAGTCCCGTCTGGCCCAGGAAGAGATCCGTCTGCGGGAGGAGTATGCTCAGCTCGAGGTCTTTATGAACCATGCCCAGGAAACCATTAAACGTTTGCAGGATTATATTGTAACCTTATCCGAGATGTACGGAGGGAAAAAATGATGCAACCCCATCGATACCTGGAAAACCTGGTAAATACCGCCAATCCGGTACGTCTGGTGATCCTTCTCTATGATAAAGCCATAAACAGTCTGAAATCCGCCGTTGAGATCATGGAGAAAACCGAACCCTCGCCCGAAGAAATAGAGCGTAAATACAAGGCCCTGGGACGGGCGGGAGACATCCTGGCGGTCCTTGACGGAACCCTCAATTTTGAAAAAGGAGGCGAAATCGCCCGGCAACTTCACGAAATCTATGAGGGTCTTTTGAACGATCTTCTAAGAGTTGTCGTCCAAGACGATCCCCAGACTGTAAAGCGCATCATCAAGGTGCTCGAAAACCTGCGAGCAGCCTGGGTGGAGGCCGAAATTAGCCTAAAAAAGAAAGGAAGGCTAAGGACTCCCAACCGAGTGTGCGGTGAAAAAGCTCAAAGCCTTGCTGCTACGCTGTAAAGAAGACCTGGCCCGGCGGGACCTGGAGCGCCTGCTTGAAGACTTTCAAAAGATCCAGACCTTTCCCTGGGAACAGCTCTCCTTGACCGAAGCCCAGCAAGCCTTGACCCTGCTTGAAGAACTGGTACAGGAAGCCGAACATCTCAAGAAGGACTGTGAAAATGGGCTTTCCGGGTTGGCTGAACTCGAAAGGAGATTACCTGTTTTTTTCCAGCAGTTGCGTTATCTCCTTCTCAAATTTAAATAACCCCTGAGTTAAAGAAAATTAACCAGACTGAGCCCCATAGTCTGGGTGGCGGCTTTCAGGGCCGCTTCATAAGCGGTGCGCTTGGCATTCAGCTTGGTTACCGCCTCCAGATAATCCACCTCTTCCACCTCGCCCAGGTTCCCGATCAAGATATCGTGAAAATCCTGATAGAGATTCTTCTTGAGTTCCAGATGATCCAGCCGGGTTCCCACCGCGGAGCGCTCTTCCAGGATATGATTCAGGACCTTATCCAGCCGGCCAATCTGGGTCTGTATGTCCTCCACCTCCTGGCGGGGGTCGGCTACATTGTCGTTGGCCAAAGTATTCCGCAGGGCAATAAGGGCCGAAAAGAGATCCGAAGCCATGAGGGCTTCCTCCCCGTTTCGGCCCACCAGGATCTTGCTTCCCCGGGCATAACCCAGATAAAGGTTCTCAGCCCCACCTTTATACACCACCTGTTCCACCACCTGACCATCCGGAAGGACTTTCTTCACCAGCTCAAAGGGTTTTTCACCCTCCTGATAGCCGGTAGGACGATTTCCGGCAAAAACATAGCGGTCGCCATCCTGGGTATTGGCCAGGGACAGAGCTTCTTGGATCAGGCCATCGAGTTCAGCGGCCATGGCCTTGCGGGTGGAAGCGTTCTGGATATCATTGGCTCCCTTAAGAGCCAGTTCCTTGGCTCTTTCGATCACCTTCTTGAGCCCCTTCAAGGCCCCTTCGGCAGTCTTGAGAAAACTGGTAGCCTCACGAATGGATTCCTGATAGCGATCGATTTCGGCCAGAGCCTTGCGATAACCCAGGGCATAATTTAACTCCACCGGGGCATCCGAAGGACGCTGGAATTTCTTTCCGGTAGCGATCTGGGTCTGATACTTATACATGCTCTCGGTAAGGTGTTCGAGGTCCGTAAGAAGCCCTCCGTAAAGAGTACGCATACTAAGACGCATTTATCTCTCACCTCCCTTTAACGCTTGGCTTCAATAAGGGTCATAAGCATCTCATCCGAGGCCGTAAGGACTTTGGCCGCCGCGGCAAAGGCCTGCTGATACTTCATGAGGTTGGCCATCTCCTCATCCAGGGATACCGCGGAGATGGAATCTCGAAGGAGCTGAAGCTGTTTGAGCAGATCCTCGGTAAAGTTTTTGGCCTCGGAGACCCGCTTCCCTGCTACCCCCACCTCGGCTACCACCGAGGCATAATAGTCGGGAAGACTGGCCTCACCCAGGGAGTCCTGGCGTGAATCCGAAAGATCCGAAAGGGCCAGAGCGTTGCGGTTGTCGCCGGGTTGAATCTCAAACCCCTGCAGAGCCCGGGATAGTCCCAGAGTATCGTTACGCGCAAGGAAACGACGACGGGTCAGATAAACCGCAAGGTTACCCTCCTCCCCGGAAAGATCGCTGCTCAAACGAAAACGTGACCAGTCCGGAGCCCCGTCTCCGTCGAGATCCCGATCGTTTACCCGAATATACAGCCTTCCCGAGGCATCTATTCCGGCGGAAAAATCCGGTGTCCCGTCTCCGTCGTGATCCACCGCATTCAGTGCGGAAAGAAAGTCGTTCAGGGTGGCTCCGGCGGAAAGGGATAGCGCTTCCGTAGCCACCGTGGTTCCATCTTCACGCTGATACTCCAGGGTGATGGTCTGGGCCCCGAAAGTATCCGTACCCTCCACCGGTTGATCGGTAAGGAAATACCAACTATCGGAGGAAGCCTCAAACCGATCCGCCGAAAGTGGGCCGGAAAAGGCCTGCCCCCGGAAGGCATCCGTAACCACGAAGCTCCGCGGCTCATAAAGCCCGGTAGCCTTTATCCGCAAACGTCCCCCGCTATCTATCTCCGCCGATAGTCCGTATTTCTGATTCTCCGTGGCGTTATACTTGTGGATCAACTGAATCAAACCCTGATCCGTGGAAAGATCCACCCGGAAAGGATCCACGGCCTGATTAGCCGGATCCGCATCCACCGGATGGCCGGTCTGATCGTAAAGCCAGTTCTCCAGGGCCCCAGTGGAAAAGGTCAGTTCGAAAGGGGTCCCTGCATTGGTCAGAAAGATACGTCCCCAGGATCGGGCTTGGTCGTCCTCCTCCAGCACCAAATAGGCAGTCCCCGCCGGGGGATTCTCCAGTCCGATTACCACCTGACCGTTATCTATATAAGCCCGCAGACTGCCGGAGGAATCCAGGGCGTTTACCAGATCCTCGAGATCTATGACCGCGTTTCCGTTGGTATCCGAGGGGGTAAAACTTTCGGAGCCCACTTCCTGCCCCTGCGCATCAAAGAAACGCACCGTGAGGGTCCCGGAAAATTGCAAAGCGGCGGGATCGAGTCCTTTCAGGTCCGCCACATACTGAACGGGTTTTACCCAGGGCTCCAGCCCGGAAAAGATCTGGGTCCCTCCGGCCGGATCAGCCGGATCGCGCCGGTACTGAGGGACCCATAGCCCCTTATCTTTAAGATAGGCCAGAAACGTGCCCTGAGTGTTCGGATCCTCCACTCCGAGTTCAAAATGGGCATAGGGACGGGAGGTATTGGGATCGAGGGTCAGGACCAGATGCCCATCGGTATCCACGTAGGCCCGAAAACCCTCCAGTTGATCCAAGGACGAAACTACCTCTTCCAGAGTGGCTCCGGCGGGAACGGTAACGGACTTTTCCTCCACCATCCGGCCCTGCGAATCATAAAACCGTACGTAAAGTGAATAATCCGAAGCATCCCCCACCACATCCGTGGTAGAAACCGGATCCCGGCTACGATAGGTCCGGAAGAGATCCGGCTCGCTGCGCCAGGCCTCGCGATCGAGACGGGCCGCAGCCACATACTCCGGATGTACCGAAAGGAGGGGGTTCACCTCGATGCTTGCGGCATCCACTCCCCCGAAAAAGGTGTTTATTCCGGTAGAGGCCAGAAGCCCCGAGGTATCGTTGGAGAAAGCAAAGGACCAGCCTTCCTGGGCCTGAAAGACCAGACGCCCGTCCCGCACCAGGGCCTGCACACTCTTCTCCGGGGTAAACCCCGCCCCCCGAAGGGCATCGTTGATCTGCGTGGCCACCTCCTCCAGTGTGGCGTCGGCAGGAAGGGAGAACTTTACCCGTACCGGAGTGATATGCCCCTGGGAGTCCCTCACCCAGAGGAAGAAACTGCCATCCCGCTGAAGATCACGGAAAAAGGGAAGATTCTTGAGGTAGCCCGAGGTCTGATAAAGCCCTTCCAGTTCCCCGGAAAAGAATTCCAGCCCCGCCCCCGAGGAATGGATCCGATTCACGGTCCGGATGAGTTCCTCGGCAAAAAGGGCCAATTTTCCGGCTAGATTCAACTCCTTTACCCGATAATTGAGATTGGGATCGTCGAACCTTCCGAAATCCAGTTTGCTCTGGGTGAAAGCGAAGGTGAGTTTGCCCGGCCCTCGATAGGCATCCCGCACTATGAGCTGGCCATCCCGGATCTCCGCGGTAACACTGAATCCGAAGGCCTGTTCGATGGCATCCAGAAGATCCCTCACCGTTTCCCGGCTGGGATCGGATACGGTGTAGGTGCCGGAAACCGCGTTTCCAAAATGGTCCGTCCCCTGAAAGAGGAATTTGTCTCCGGAAACCAGACCCAGTTCCGCAAGGGAGGTATCCTCGGTGATCGGAGTGCCGTCCTCCCGGAGGACGGAACGGGTGGAGGCGACATATTCATGATTCCACTGATCGGAGATCTGTTCCACGATGCGCAGCCAGCCCCCGAGCTCCCCTCCGGCCACCTCCTCGCCGGTAAGCCGGGCCTTTTCCCCCTGGTGCCCCACCCAATAGACCTCGGTGCCGCTAATCTCCAGTTGCCAGGACCGATCCACATCCACCAGATTGAAGCCTCGCCCCAGGATTACATTGTAGGCCCCGTCCTTGGTCTCGAAATAACGAATGGGGGCCAGCTTGGCCAGCTGGGCAATGAGATGGTCCCGCTGATCCCGGAGATCATTGGCCTGATGGCCACCGGTTTCCGCGGCGGTGATCTGATTGTTCAGTTCGGCAATATGAGCAGCGAGATCGTTGATTCTCTCCACCACCTCCTTGAGTTTGAGACCGATATTGTTTTCCAGGTCGCGCAAACTCTGAAACTTGTCCCGCAGGTTTTCCGCCAGAAGCTTGCCCTTTTCCACCAGAAGACGCCTCTCCGGGACCCCCTCCGGGCGATTGGAAAGGGTCTGCCAGGCGGAAAAGAAGTCGTTGAGGAGCTTGGAGAGCCCCTGGTCCCCGGCCTCGTTGAAGATACCCTCCACCAGGCGCATCCCGGTTTCCTCAGCGGAAAAGAGCCCCAGATCCGAGCGTTTCAGATTGAGATTGGCCTCCAGAAAGGCGTCAAAATACCGTTTAATCTGATCCACCTTCACCCCGCTCCCTATGGGTCCCACCGGGGAGGGAGAAGGGG
>NZ_WFVX01000025.1:0-6317 GCF_015491435.1 Thermosulfurimonas sp. | reverse complement strand
GCGGAAAAGACCGCCTCCTCCGTCTGAAGGAGAAGTCTTTCCAGTTCCGCGGAAGAGGGGATATCCGGAACCTTCGCCGGGAGTGAGGGTAGCTCCCCGCCTTCCGGGGGGTGGGCCTCCTCCTCGGAAAAGAGACTCATCTCATAGGCCCTTTCCATGGCCTCAAGGAGGGATTCCGGGGTGGCCCGGGTGGTGTAGGAAAGTCCGGCCCGGTGGCGGTGAATTACCCTCACGGCCAAAACGGTCTCCCGAAAGGGCGTTACCGCATAGGGAGTACAGTCACGGCGTTCCACGGAAAGGCCTTCCGAAAATTCCCCCCATAATTCGGCCCATACTCCCTTCTTGCGGGCCACGGTCTCTATAGGCTCGAAAAGATTCTCCGACTCCATCCCCAGCTAATGTAACACCTTTCGCCTTACTCTTTAAGATCCCCGGTTCTTCGGAACCGCTAAGGGGCCTTTTCAAGAGCGCCAAAAGGTATAACTATCTCTTACCGTGGAACCTTTATCCATGCGCCTTTCCCGCTTCCTGGCCCGGGCCGGGGTGACCTCCCGGCGCAAGGCCGAGGAACTCATCCGCGCCGGCCGGGTGCGGGTGAACGGCCGGGTGATTACCGAGCTTTCCTTCCGGGTGGTCCCGGAACGCGATCGGGTGGAGGTGGACGGGAAAGAAGTAAAACTTCCGGAACGGGTTTATTATCTCTTTTACAAGCCCCGGGGCTTCCTTACCGCCCTTTCCGATCCCCACGGACGCCCCACCATTAAAGAGTTCCTTAGGGGGCTTCCTCCAGGGGTCTTTCCGGTGGGGCGGCTGGACCGCGACTCCGAAGGCCTCCTCCTTCTCACCAACGACGGCGATCTGGCCCAGAAACTCCTTCATCCCCGCTACGAGATTCCCCGGGTCTATCGGGTGTGGTTGACCCGTCCGCCCCGGGAGGACCTTCTTTTACGCATCCTGCGTGAGGGTCTCGAGATCGAGGGACGGAGGGTTTTCCCCGAGGAGATAAAACTCATAAGGCGCAGCCGGCGGGAATGTGTCTATGAGGTGCGGCTTCACGAGGGACGCAAACGGGAGGTGCGGAAGATCTTTGCCGCCGCGGGCTCACGGGTGAAACGCCTGGTAAGGATCCAGTTCGGCCCCTTACGCCTTTCGGACCTCCGTCCAGGGGAGATCCGCCCCTTAAGGCCGGAGGAAAAGAGGACCCTTTTCGCCCTTCTTAAGCGAGGCTAAGGGCGGCCCGCTCCCTCTCCCAGCGGGCATAAAGCCGATCGTAGCATTCATCCGGCACCCTGAGGTTTCCCAGACCCCGGCCGAGCTTTATATCCGGCTTGTTTCGGCCGTGAAAGTCGCTTCCCCCGGTGGGCACCAGATCAAAGCGCCGGGAAAGATCAAGACAAAGGGCGGTGAACTCCGGGGAGTGATCCGTATAGTAGGCCTCGATCCCGGAGAGTCCGAACTCCTTGAGCCGGGCCACATAACGGGTAAGTTCCTCCGGGGAAAGCCGGAGATGTACCGGATGGGCGAGCACCGCGATACCGCCTGCGGCGCGGATGGCGGAAAAGGCCTCCTCCGGGGAAAGCCGGGCCTTGGGCACATAGGCCGGGGCCCCCTTGCGAAGATACCTTTCAAAGGCCTCCTCCGGGCTCCGCACCACCCCCTTTTCCACCAGGAGGGCGGCAAAGTGCGGACGTCCGATCTCCCCTCCCCCGGCCCGGGCCGCGACCTCCTCCAGCGTAATCTCCACCCCCAGGGACCGGAGTTTCTCCACCATCTTCACGTTGCGTTCCTCCCGGGCCTGCTGAAGCAGGGAGAGGGTGCGGCGCAGGTTCTCGTTTTTCGGATCCACGAAGTAGCCCAGGATGTGACAGTGCCCGGAGCCCTCAAATTTTACGCTGATCTCCACCCCGGGCACAAAACGAAGCCCTGCCTCTCTGGCCGCGGAGATGGCCTCCGAAAGCCCCTCCACGGTGTCATGATCGGTTAAGGCCAGGGCATAAAGCCCCTCGCTTTCGGCAAGACGCACCAGTTCGGCGGGACGATAGGTGCCGTCCGAAGCCGTGGAATGGGTATGGAGATCTACCATTTTTGCCCCCCGTGCTTATTATCTAGGATAAGAATTCTAAAAATAATCCAGAAAAGGGGGTTGTCCATGCCGGAGATCAAAACCATTCTCTTCCCGGTGGATTTCACCGAGGCTTCATCCAAAGTAGCCGGATATGTCCGGTTACTGGCCGAAAGATTTGGGGCCAAGGTATGTGCGCTTTTCGTGGTGGAGGACCTCATGCGCTATGCCGGATTCTATGTGCCGCACACCTCCCTGGAAAAGCTGGAAAAGGAACTCTTTGAAGGGGCCCAGCGGCGGATGAACGAATTCGTGGAGGAACACCTCTCCGGTCTGGAGGTAGAACCCCTGGTGGTATCCGGGGAGGTGGCCTCCAAGATTTGCGAAATAGCCAAAGACAAGGGAGCGGACCTCATCGTGATGGGAACGCACGGACGCAAGGGGCTGGAGAAAGCCCTTTTTGGAAGCGTGGCCGAGAAGGTGGTAAAGACCGCTCCCTGTCCGGTGCTTACCATCAATCCTTTTCAAAAGGCCTGATCTTATGCTAAGCTAGCCCCCCGAAAGAAAACCTGGTTCGGGGGGTTAGCTTATGGAAAAGTTCAAGATCGCGGTGATAGGGGCCGGGCCGGCCGGGATTGCCGTGGGCGTGGAGGCCCGGGCCAAGGGTATCTCTCCGGTAGTCATCTTTGAGAAGGCGGAGACCTTCTGCGACACCATTCAGCGCCTCTATCGCCCCGGGAAGAGGGTGGATGCGGTCTTTCGCAAGATGAAGGTCGAACCCCTGGGAATCTGCTCCTTTGAAACCGAATCCAAGGAGGATTTCCTGAAACGTATGGAAAACTACATCCGGGAGTACAATCTCGACATCCGCTATCGAACGGAAATAAACGCCCTGGAACGAACGGAGGCCGGCTATCGGCTGCGTTCGGGTTCGGATTGGGTGGCCGAGGCCCCCATCGTGGTCATCGCCATCGGAATCTTCGGAAAGCCCCGCAAGCCCGACTATCCCATCCCCAAGGAGGTGCGCGACCGGGTCTTCTTTGAGGCTCCCTGTGAGTGTCCCACCGGAGGAAAGGTCCTGGTGGTAGGCGGGGGAGACACCGCGGCGGAGACGGCCTGTTTCCTCTGCCAGGGCTGCGACGAGGTCTATCTCTCCTACCGGAGGCCCAAGTTCTTCCGCATCAATCCCGTAAACCTTGAAAACCTGGAGAAAAAAGCCGAAGAAGGCCGGGTGAAGCTTATGCTCAATACGGACATAGATCACCTGGAGCCGGATCCCGCGGGGGTAAAGGTGGTCTTTAAGGACGGAAACACCATGGTCTTTGACCGCATTTATTACTGCCTGGGAGGAAGCACTCCGGCCGGGTTCCTCCGCTCCATCGGGGTGGAGTTCGAGGACGGGCGTCCCAGGCTCGACGAATACTACGAGACCAATCTTCCCGGGGTCTTTCTCGCCGGGGACATTGCCCTGGAGAAGGGAAGCATCATGGCCGCCTTCAACACCGCGCACATCGTGGTGGAGAGGATCGTGGAGAAGTACGGGGATCTTGTGCGCTAAAGGTTAAAGACGGCCACCACCGGGGCATGATCCGAGGGTTTCTTCCAGCCCCGGGGTTCGCGATCCACGAAACAGTCGCGGAGCCTTTCGGCAAGCGGCCGGGTGATGAGGATGTGGTCCAGGCGCATCCCCCGGTTGGCCCGAAAGGCTCCGAACTGATAGTCCCACCAGGTGAAGATCCCGGCCCGGTCGGGATGTTTGAGCCTTAAGGCATCCAAAAGCCCCCAGGAGAGAAGCACCTCAAAGGCCGAGCGCTCCCTTTCGGTAAAACAGATCTGGCCGGAAAGGAGCTCCGGATCATAGACATCCGTCTCCTGCGGGGCCACATTGAAGTCCCCGCACAGGGCCAGCGGGGTCTCCGGACTGAACTCCCGCGAAAGAAGCTCCCTCAGACGATAGAGAAACTCTAACTTATAAAGATAGTAGTCCGAACCCACCGGAGAGCCATTCGGCACATAGACCGAGATCACGATAAGACCCGCGGTCTCCACGGCCAGCACCCTTTCCTTAGCCTGGGGATCCTCCTCCCCGGGAAAGCCCCGGAGGACCTCCCGGGCCGGCTGCGAAACCAGCACCGCCACCCCGTTCCTTCCCGGCCCCCCGGCGTGAAAGGTGCGATACCCCTCCGCGGAAAAGACCTCCTCCGGAAGGGCTCCGTCCCGAAGCTTGGTCTCCTGAAGACAGAGGACCGAGGGTTTGCGCAGGGAAAGATAGCGGCGGACGTGGTCCTCCCGGGCCTTAAGCGAGTTCACGTTCCAGGTGGCAAGCACGAACTCCACACCTCCATTATAATACAGGCCATGCCCTGGTGGATACTTTCCTTGGCCGCGGCCTTCTCCGTGGCCCTGGGAGATGCGCTGAACAAGAAATTCTTCGCCAAAGAAGGCATGGCCCGTATGGCTGTAGCCCGCACCCTGGGCCCCATCCCCTTCCTGATCCTCTTCCTCCTCACTCTCTATTCCCCAAAGGCCTACCTGCACTTCACCCTCTCGGCCCTGGGGAACCCCGAGTTTTTAAAGACCGTGGGGCTTCTTCTTCCGCTCGAGACCCTGGCTCTCATCCTCTACATGGAGGCCATCCGCGTCTCCCCCCTCTCCCTGACCCTTCCGCTTCTTTCCTTCACTCCGGCCCTTATCGTCCTTACCGGTTATCTGGTTCTGGGGGAGGAGCCGAGCCGGCGCGGACTCTCGGGGATCCTCCTTGTGGTCTTAGGGAGCTATCTTCTTCACCTTCCGGCCCTCTCCGAAGGGCCGCTGGCCCCCTTCCGAGCCCTCTTTCGGGAACGGGGCTCGGTCCTCATGCTCGGGGTGGCGGTGATCTATTCCGTGACCTCGGTCCTGGGGAAAAAGGCCCTGCTTCTTACCGACCCCCTGTGGTTTGCAGGGACCTATTTCGTGATCCTGGGGATCTTTGTGCCGCTTGTGCTTTCCCCGATCTTTCGCCCCGGGGTCCTTAGCTTGGTCTCTCGCCGGCCCGGTCCCCTTCTTCTCTTAGGACTCACCCAGGCGGCCATGGTGGTCTTTCACATGAAGGCCATGAGTCTGGCCCCCGCGGCCTACATGATCGCCGTAAAACGCACCAGCATCCTCTTCGGCGTCCTTTTCGGCGGGGCCTTCTTCCGGGAAACGCATCTTAAGGTAAGATTTTTCGCCGCGGCGGTAATGCTCTGCGGAGTTTTTCTTCTTTCCACGGCTTCCTGGTAAAATCTGGAATTATCCTTCCAACCGATCCAGATGGGACTTAAATTCCTCCAGATCCTTAACCCGAATGGCCAGACGAAGCAGGGTGCGAAGAATTTCTCGCTCCTCAATACTTTTAATTCGGGAAATGATAGACCTGGGCAAAAGCCCGAATCTCTCCTCCAAGGCCTCAAGGACCATCTCCCTTGCCTCCTCAAGGAGGCCTCGCTGTATCCCCTGCTGTATCCCCTGCCGCATTCCTTCCTCATACCCTTCCTTTTTAATGATCTCATAGGCTGCGGATTCAATCATAAGATCTCGCCTCCTTTCCAGAAGCTTTACGGGAATTTCTTCGGAGATCAAGCCTCCCAAAATGGCCATTCCCGTAAGAAGGTCGGCCTTCTCTTCGCGGCTATAATTCCCCTCGTAGATCCTCTTTTCCGCTTCCTCAAAAAGGCTTTCCCCGCCCTTCATTAAGGGTACAAAAGGAAAGAGACATTCCGGCCCTCTTTCCAGAACTTCTCTGGCCTCAAGTTCATAAAGTTTAACCAGCCGATAATGATAATGCACCTCCTCATCGGTATAGAAATCTCGGGCTCCTTTGGCCGGGGTAAGAAGGAGAATAACGCTCACTACCGGGAGATCTTCCTGCAGGAGGTGGCGGCAGCGACACTCAAGGGTTCTTATAGGAATCCAGGGTTTCCAGTAGGAAAGAAACTCAAGAAGAACAAGGCGTTCGGAACCATCATCAAAGAAAGCCCGAAAGACAAAGTCCGACCGCCTCACGGAGGGTGTTTCCTGAGGAGCGGTCTCCACCGGGAGAGCGGAGGTTATCGGAAGACCACAAAGAACGGAAAGGACCGCTTCTTTACATCGGGAAAGAATAACCTTGGCTGCAAGATCATAATGCATTTTGTGAAATTTTAGTCTTTAAACGCCCGATCTTTCAAGCCGAAAATTCGTCAAGGTCCCGGAGGGGGCAGTCCGGGCAGAGGGGTTTTTTCGGGCGGCAGAGGTG
>NZ_WFVX01000024.1:0-9053 GCF_015491435.1 Thermosulfurimonas sp. | reverse complement strand
ATGATTTTGAGGTCTTGTGGAGTCGGGCCCTGGCCCATCTGGCCCAGCCCACCCCCGCTCAGATCATCAAGGCCCTGGGCCGGGAAATCGGCACCCAGGCCCTGCTTTACGGGAAGATCTTCCGTTTTCGGGAACGCCGGGGCAAGGGCTATGCGGTGGAAAGGCCGGCCTCGGTGGCCTTCGCTCTGGTCCTTTTCGATGCCCGAACCGGGCGCGTGCTCTGGAAAGGCTGGTTCGATGAGACCCAGCAACCCCTGAGCCGGAATCTCTTCAAGATCAAACTCTACGGCGGGGTTCGCTGGCTCACCGCGGAGGAATTGGCCCGCCGGGGGCTGCAAAAGGTCCTTAAGGATTTCCCCTTTCCGCAGGGTGGCGGAGGATAAGACATGCTGGTGATACCCGCTATCGATTTGAAGGACGGGCGTTGTGTGCGTCTTTATCAGGGAGATTACGCCCGGGAAACGGTGTACGGGGAGGACCCGGTGGCCCAGATCCGGGCCTTTGTCCGGGAAGGGGCCCCGAAGATTCACATCGTGGATCTTTCCGGGGCCCGGGAGGGGCGTCCGGTTCACCTGGAGATCATTCTGAGCATGGTCCGGGCGGTGGAGGTCCCGGTGGAGGTGGGAGGAGGAATTCGGGACCTTCCCACCATCGAACGATACCTGGAGGCCGGGGTGGCGCAGGTTATCCTGGGCACGGTGGCCTGTCGCGAACCGGAACTGGTACGCAGGGCAGCCGCACGTTTCCCCGGCCGGATCCTGGTGAGTCTGGATGTCCGGGGGGAGAGGGTGGCGGTATCCGGCTGGACCCAGGCCGAGGATCTTCATTATCTGGAGCTGGCCCGGACCCTGGAGCAGGCCGGGGTGGCCGGATTCATTTTTACCGAGATCGAGAGGGACGGCACCGGAAAAGGGGTCTATACCCAGAGGCTGGAAAGGCTCCTGGAAACGGTGGAGGTCCCGGTTACCCTGGCCGGGGGGGTCTCCACGGTGGAGGATATCCGGCGTCTTAAGCCCCTGGAAGGAAAGGGTCTTTCCGGGGTTATTGTGGGAAGGGCCCTTTACGAAGGCACCCTGTCCCTCTCCGAAGCCCTGAAGGTGGCCCAGAGCTAATGGCAGAACGAGAGGATCTGGTTGGCCGGCTGGCCGAGGTAGTCCAGCATGGCCGGCCGCTTCCGGTTTATGTCCTGGGGACCAAAGGAAAACGCCTGCGGGTGCTCCTGCCCTCGGGGAAGGAAGAAACCGTCTCCTCCGGGCAGACCCTTCTTCTCTCCCGAAAGCGTCTGCGGGGTCTTTCCCGCCACGAAGCCCTATCCCTTCTGGCTGAAACGGACAAAAGACGCTCCGCCCTACGGACGGAGATAGATCTTCCCACCCTGTGGGAACTGGTGGTGGATGAGGCCGAGGTCTTTGATCCTTACGAACTGGCGGCCCTTTATTTCGGAAATCAGAGCGGAGACGACGAAGCCGCGGCGCTGGTCCGGGCGGTGTTGGAGGATCGTCTCTATTTTCGGTGGCGCGAGGGAAAGATCCTGGTGCATAGCCGGGAAGAGGTGGAAAGGTTGCGTCTGGCCCGGGAAAGGGAGGCCGAGCGACTCCGACGTCTATCCCTGGGCGAGGCCTTTTTGGGGGGACTCCTGCGGGGAGAGGAACCGCCGGACCTCCCTCCGGAGATTCGGGAGTATTTCCTCTCGGCCCTGCGCGATTACTGTCTTTTTGGTGAGGAATCCCCCCGGGCCCGGGAGATCCGGGAGGTCCTTACCCGGATCAAGGCCACCGGTCCGGAGACGCCCTTTCGTCTCCTGGTGCGGGCCGGGGTCTTCCGGGAGGACGAAAACCTGGAACTCCTGCGCTATCGGATCCCGGTGGATTTTCCCGAGGAGGTGCTGCGCGAGGCCGAAAGCCTCAGGGAGCGGGGTCGGCCCCGGGAAGACCTTACCTCACTTAACACCTTTACCATCGATGCCGAGGACACCCGGGACTTCGACGATGCCCTGCACGTGGAAGAGACCGACGAGGGCTGGGTGGTGGGGGTACATATAACCGATGTGGCTTCGGTGGTGCCGCCCGGGAGCAAGGTCTTCGGGGAGGCCCTGCGGCGGGGGCAGACCCTCTATCTCCCGGAAGGTATCATTCCCATGCTGCCTCCGCTCCTTTCCGAGGAGAAACTCAGCCTCCGGGCCGGAGAAAAACGCCCGGCGGTTTCCTTTCTGCTTTTCTTCTCTCCGGAGGGGGAACTGCAGGAGTTCCGTTTACTCCTCAGTTATATTCGGGTAGCCCGGCGGATGACCTATGAGGAGGTGGATAAACGTATAGAGAGTGGAGACCCCTTCTGGATCCGCCTTTACGATCTGGCCCGGGGGTTTGCCGCCCGGCGTAAGAAGGCGGGGGCGCTGGCAGTAACCCTTCCAGAAATAGTGATCCGGGTGGAGGAAGGAGGGGAGATTCGTCTCCAAAGGCTGGAATTTACCCCTGCGCGCCTTCTGGTGGCGGAGTTCATGATCGCCGCCAACTTTGCCGCGGCCCGATTCCTGGCGGACCAGGGGGTGCCGGCCCTTTATCGGTTCCAGAAGGAACCCCTGGAACGCCTCCTTCGGGAGGGGGAAGAGGAGGATCTGGTCAAGGTCTTTCAGCAACTGCGGTATCTGGTCCGCGGGGAACTGGGACTTTCTCCGGAATTCCACCATGGCCTGGGGCTTCCGGCCTATACCACCGTAACCTCTCCCATTAGAAGGCTCATGGACCTGGTGGTCCAGCACCAGCTGGTGGCCTTTCTGTCCGGGGAGCCCCTGCCCTTCGACCAGGAAGCCCTCCGCGAGATCCTGATCCGTCTGGAGGATCTTCAGAGCATAGCCGCTCAGGTGCGTTCCCGAACCCATCGCTACTGGCTTCTCAAGTATCTTAAGCTGCATTTCCAGGGGAAGGTGGTAGCGGGGCTGGTCCTTGAGGCCGGAGAACGTCGGGCCCGGGTCCTTCTGCCGGATTTCATGCTTCCCGTGGAGATGCAGCTTTCACCGGGCTATCGGTTACGGGCCGGGGAAGAGATCCGGGTAAAGATCCTCCGGGTCAATCCGCGTCTGGATCTGATTCGGGTGGCTCCAGCTTGAGACTTTCCGGATCTATCTCGATGCGGTCTCCTCCGTGGCGTTTGGCCCGATACATGGCCTCATCCGCCCGGCGCAGAAGATCATCGGCGCTGCGGCGAGGGGTCTCATGGGGTATGAGCCGGGCCAGGCCGATGGAAAGGGTGGTGGGGGAAAAGCCGGCCTCCCGAAAGGCCTCCAGAATCCGCTCACAGACCTTTATCCCTCCCCGGATATCCGTATGGGGCATGAGGATCACGAATTCGTCCCCTCCGTAGCGGAAGGCCTGATCCACTTTCTCCCGGGTGCAGCGACACAGGATGTCGGCCAGACACTTGAGCAACTTGTCCCCTTCCTGGTGTCCACGGGTATCGTTGTAAAGCTTGAAGCGATCTATGTCGATCATGGCCAGACTCAGGGGATAGTTCTGTCGCAGGGCCCGATAGGTTTCCTCCATCAGGCGTTCCTCGAAATACCGCCGGTTAAAGATATCGGTAAGGGCGTCCCGCACGGAAAGGGCCCGGAGTTCCTCCTTGAGTTTCCATTCCCGGAGGATTCGGGCCACCCGGGCCTCGAATTCCTCCAGAGAGAAGGGTTTCTGAATGAGGTCGTCGGCCCCGGCGGCCACCACATCCACGTAGCCATAGTCCCGGGCGTATCCGGTCATGGCCAGGATCATGGTCTCCGGATCGAGCTCTTTTATCCTGCGAATGAGGGTGAGACCATCCATGCCCGGCATTACCAGATCGGTGATAACCACCTCGAAGGGCCCCTGGGTAAGGAAGAGGTCCAGGGCCTCCTCACCGTTGGAGGCTTCCTTTACCGGAAGTCCCAGGGAACGCAGATAGGCCTGAAGCAGGATTCGGACATCATTTTCGTCATCTACAACGAGGAAGCGGGGTTGTCGAGGGAGGGTTTCCAGAAGTTTTTTTAACATCGCTCACTCCTAGATAGTCTTTGAGGATATCCGCGTGATCGAAAACCAGGTCCTCCCAGGGGATCTCTTCCACGGGAAAGACCCTGGCCTCAGCGGCGTCGTCCCCACCCCGGGGAACTCCGGTGGCCCGGGCCACATATACGGTGGTGATGGTGTGGAAGCGGGGGTCTCTTCCCGGTCGGGAATAGGTATAGAATTGGCACACCAGTTCCACCTCCAGTCCGGTTTCCTCGCGGGCTTCCCTTACCGCGGCTTCCTCGAGACTTTCTCCATAATCCACGAAACCCCCGGGCAGGGCCCAGCCGTAGGGTGGCCGTCCTCGTCTTACCAGAACGATCCCCTGAGGGGTCTCGATGATTACATCCACCGTGGGGAAGGGATTACGGTAGCGTTCCACCGATCCTCCGCAGTGGGGACAGGTAAGGTATTCCTTCATCGGGGTACATACCCGGAAGTGATTTGAAGCATAAAAGAATGGATTCGACCGTTACTGGCTACTACATGTTTCTGAAAAGGGGAATAGGGTTCTCCCCGGTAATTGGTTACCTTCCCTCCGGCTTCCTCCACCAGAAGAACTCCGGCAGCGGTATCCCAGGGCTTTAGCAAAGGTTCCCAGAAACCGTCGAACCTTCCACAGGCTACGTAGGCCAGATCCAGGGAAGCGGCCCCGGCCCGCCGGATACCCTGCACCCGGACCAGGAATTCCCGGAAGGCCCCTAATACCTGCTCGGGTTCCTCGTGGATGTTATAGGGAAAACCCGTGGCCAGCAGAGCCTCCTCCGGGATCTCGGTGGAGGAGACCCGGATGGGGTTTCCGTTGAGGGTGGCTCCCTGTCCCCGGGCGGCGGAAAAGAGTTCCTGCAGGGGAGGATGATAGATCGCTCCGGCCAGGACCTCTTCGTCCTTCATGAGGGCCACGGAAACCCCGAACCAGGGGAAGCCATGGGCGTAATTGGTGGTGCCATCCAGAGGATCTACCAGCCAGTAAAGTCCGCGGGGTTCGGTGCGGGCGACTTCTTCTCCCAGGACCGGAAGGTTCGGGGTTTTCTCCCGCAGGACCTCCAGGATGAGTCTTTCGGCCTGGGGATCGGCCTCGGTAACCAGGTCGATCTTTCCCTTGTGCTGGATATGATGGGGGCGGGAAAGCTGTTGCTGGAGGAAGGCCCCGGCCCTGAGGGCCGCTTCCTCCGCTACCCGTCGAAAAAAGCCCAAGTCCACCCGGGGACCCCCCGTATGAGCAAATTAAAGTTGGGCGGAAGTATAATCGGAGGTGCGAGCTTTGCAAGGCCCGTCCCCGACGGGCCTAATTCCTACCCTCAACAGGGGAATTCGTTGAGCACATAACCGTGGGTCTCCAGGACATCCCGAAGCCGAAAGCGCTTTTCCTCATCCAGGCTATAGTAGGCCCGCACGAAAGCAGCGGTGGATCTCTCGGGGCCGCAGGCCGCGCTCAGGAGTTCCTTCTGTTCCCGGGGTGAGAGTCTGGCCTGTTTCAGGATCTCCCGTAATTCTCCCTTCAGACAGAGCTTGCGGAAGAGCTTGCTCGAGCCCCATTTGCGGCTACCGATCATGATCCAGGGACGCTGGGGGGTGTCCGGCGGAATGACCGGTTCATGGATATCCGTGAGATAGAGGGCCTTGGGGGCACAGGACCAAAAGAAAAGGAAAAGCCCGCCCAGGATGAGCAACGTCTTTTTCATCTTCTTCACCTCCCTTTTCGGGTTTGGTTAACAGCCGTAGTCGTTAAGGCTGTAGCCGTGCTTTTCAAAGGTCCTCTTGAGTCGCAGACGGGTTTGGTCCGGCAACCCGTAGTAGATCTCCAGGAACCTTTCCGCCGAGGCCTTGGGTCCGCAGGCGGCATGGAAGAGGTCTTCTTTGGGTCCCTCCGGGATGCGGGCCTCAGAGAGGATCTTTCGGAGCTCCCCCTTCTGGCAGAGCTTCTTCTCCAGTTCGGCCGACCCCGCCCCCCGAGCCCCGATGATGAGCCAGGGGCGGTCCGGTCCGCCATAGGGGTTACCCCGGTTTTCGTAAAGATAGACCCCGCGGCCTCCACAGGCGGCAAGGAGGGCCAGAAGCCCAAGGGCCCATAAGATCTTTTTCATGATCTACCTCCGTCTTTAAGGGGTATAAGGGTCCCCAGGACCCGGATGACCGTCTTTAGGGGCCCTCCGTCCTTTTTGAGGCGCGAAAGGAGGAGGGCCCCCTCCAGGGCGGCGATGATGAAAAGGGCCAGATCCTCGGGACTTTCCTCCCTGGAGAGACATCCCCGGTTTCGGGCCTGAAAGAGAACTGTGGCCAGCTCTTCCTTCCAGTCCTCAAAGGTTTCTTCCAGGAAATCCCGGATGGGACTTTCGCGGTTGGCCACCTCTATGGCCGTGTTTCCGAAGAGGCATCCGGTGCGAAATCCGTCTTCCTCCATCTTTTGGTAGATCTTTTCCAGAAACTTCCTCAGGGACTCGCGGGGCGGGCCCTCGGAGAAGGCCTCCTCCAGGAACTGCTTAAAGAGGCCCCGCGCATGTCCTAGCGCCGCCAGCACCAGGTCTTCCTTGCTGGAAAAGTGAAAGTAGAGGGCACCCTTGCTCACTCCGGCGGCTTTTTCCAGATCCGCCATGCTGGTCTCGGAGATCCCCTTCTCCTGAAAAAGCTTCAGGGCCTCCTGAATAATCCGATCCCGGGTCAACTTTCCTCGCATCTTTCCTCCCAACCGACCGGTCGGTATTTTTTTAAGATAAACCCTTTCTCTCCCCGGGGCAAGGGAGGAGCGGAGGGGGCGGGATCAGGAGGATTCGCCGGTGGTCCCCCGGAGGATCTTGCGGGCCCGGGAGAAGACCTTGATGGCGCAGTATTCCCCGCACATGGTACAGGCCTTGCTCTTGGAGGCCCCTCCCTCCATGCGATAACGGCGGGCCTTCTCCGGATCTAGCGAGAGACGGATCTGGGCTTCCCAGTCCAGGGCCGCCCGGGCCCGGGCCATGGCCAGATCCTTGTCCCAGGCCCCGGGGATACCCTTGACCAGATCCGCCACATGGGCGGCGATCTTGGCGGCGATAACCCCTTCCCGCACGTCTTCCACAGTGGGCAGACGCAGATGTTCGGCCGGGGTGACATAACACAGAAAATCCGCCCCAGCGGCAGCGGCCAGGGCCCCTCCGATGGCCCCCACTATATGGTCATACCCCGGGGCGATGTCCGTAGGAAGGGGCCCCAGAACATAGAAAGGGGCCCCGTGACAGAGGCGTTTTTCCAGCTTTACGTTGGCCTCGATCTGATCAAGCGGCACATGCCCCGGACCCTCGATCATTACCTGCACCCCGGCCTCCCAGGCCCGCTGGGTAAGTTCCCCCAGAATGATGAGCTCCTGGATCTGGGGACCATCGGTGGCATCCGCCAGACACCCCGGACGAATACCGTCTCCCAGAGAAAGGGTAATCTCGTATTCCCGGGCGATCTCCAGTAAGCGGTCGAAATACTGGTAGAAGGGGTTCTCCTTCTGGTTGTAAATCATCCACTCCACGATAAAAGAACCCCCCCGGGAAACCACCCCCAGCACCCGTTCCTTCCGTTCGAGCCGATGTAGGACTTCTCGATTGATCCCGCAATGAATGGTCATAAAATCCACGCCGTCTTCGGCGTGCCGAAGGACCGCGGAGAACATTTCCTCTACGGTCATCTCCACGATGGATTTGTGTTTGTGCTCCACCGCCTCCACCGCGGCCTGATAAATGGGGACCGTCCCCAGGGGCACCGGACAGTGTTCCCGGATGAGACGGCGCACCTCATCGATGGGCCCTCCGGTGGAGAGGTCCATTACTGTGTCTGCTCCCGCGGCCAGGGCCACCCGCAGCTTTTCCAGTTCCTTTTCCGGGTCCGGAGCGTCCTTGGAGGTGCCCAGATTGGCGTTGATTTTGGTTCGCACCCCGGAACCGATGGCACACGGTCTATCCAGCCGCGCCCTTCGATTCCAGGGAACCACTATCCGCCCTTCCACCACGCCCCGAACCAGTTCCTCCGGGGCTATCCCCTCCAGCTCGGCTACCCGGCGTATCTCTTCCGGAACCTCTCCCCTGCGCAAACGTTCCTTTAGCGTGAGTTCCATGTTTGTTCCCTTTTTCACGTATTGAGAGTGTTTCTCAGGATACAACTTTAATAGACCCTGCCAGATTGACAAGGTTTATCCCGCACCTCTTTCTTTCTTCGAACCAAAAGGACCAGAGGGGGACCGATAAGTGAAAAATATCACTTAGAGGGGCTTTGCAGGAGGATGGCATCCCGACCGTCGATTTCCCGGAGGAGGACCTTTACGTGTTCCTCGGGTCGGGTGGGCACCTGGAAGCCCACGTAATTGGGCTGGATGGGCAGTTCCCGGTGTCCGCGGTCCACCAGCACGGCCAGGTCCACCCTCCGGGGGCGTCCGAAATCCATGAGTGCGTCCAGGGCGGCCCGTACGGTGCGGCCGGTGTAGATGACGTCGTCCACCAGAATGACATTGAGGTCGTCGATGGATCCGGGGATTTCGGTGGCCTTTACCTCGGGATGAAAGGAGATCCGACTCCAGTCGTCCCGGTAAAGACTGATATCCAGGGTTCCCACCGGGATCTTTATTCCTTCCTGTTCCTCGATCAGACGCTGAAGACGGCGGGCCAGAGGGACTCCTCCGGTGCGGATCCCTACCAGGATCAGATCCCGGGCCCCTCCGTAACGCTCCAGGATCTCGTGAGTGAGGCGTCGGAGGGTGCGTTCGATCTCTTTTTCCCCGGCCAGCTCCCGTTCAATCATGGGTACAAATAAACCTCTCCCTGCGAATTTGACAAGGGTTCGGTTGACTATCCCGGGGCCTTGCGGTTTTAATTGGGTAGGCAAAAGGAGGTGGCTATGAAACTCAAACGCACGCATCCCTGTGGAATCCTGCGACCGGAGCATATCGACCAGGAAGTGGTCCTTGCGGGTTGGGTGTTGCGACGTCGCGATCACGGAGGGGTGATCTTTATCGATCTTCGCGACCGTTCGGGTATCGTCCAGGTGGTCTTCGAGCCC
>NZ_WFVX01000023.1:0-5260 GCF_015491435.1 Thermosulfurimonas sp. | reverse complement strand
GAAGACGAGGTGGCCTTTGTGGTGGAGGTAAAAAGCACCGCCCGGGCCGATGATTTCGACCAACTCCGGAAGGCCCTGGAGGACCTGCCGGAACGTTTCTCTCCGGTGCAGGGAAAACGCCTGATACCGGTACTTGCAGCCATGAGGATTCCCGAAGATCTGGTCCCTCTGGCCAACCGCCGAGGGGTCCTCCTGGTTCGAATGGGAGGAGAGTATCTGGAAGCCCTTAATCCGGAAGTTCTTCCATGAAGCTCTCGGAGTATTTTTTACCCACCCTTAGAGAAGACCCGGCCGAAGCCGAAGCGGTAAGTCACCGCTTGATGCTTCGGGCCGGGATGATCCGTAAACTGGCCTCCGGGATCTATTCCTGGCTCCCCATGGGGCTAAGGAGCCTGCGCAAGGTGGAAAATATCGTCCGCGAGGAGATGGACCGGGCCGGGGCCCTGGAGGTGCTTCTTCCCCTGGTACAGCCTGCGGAACTCTGGCAGGAGACCGGACGCTGGGACAACTTCGGCAAGGAACTTCTGCGCTTCAAGGACCGCAAGGAACACGACTTCTGCCTGGGTCCCACCCACGAGGAGGTCATCACCGATCTTGTGCGCCGGGAGGTGCGCTCCTATCGCGATCTTCCCCTTATCCTCTATCAGATCGCCCCCAAGTTCCGGGACGAGATACGCCCCCGTTTCGGGGTCATGCGGGCCCGGGAGTTCCTGATGAAAGACGCCTATAGTTTTGACGCGGACGAGGCGGGGCTTAACCGGAGCTACGAGGTGATGTATGCGGCCTACGAACGCATCTTTTCCCGCTGCGGGCTTCGCTTTCGGGCGGTGCTGGCCGATACCGGGGCCATCGGGGGCTCGGAGTCCCACGAGTTCATGGTGCTTGCCGAGACCGGCGAGGATCGCCTGGCCCTTTGTGAGGCCTGCGGATATGCGGCCAATGTAGAGCTGGCCGAAAGCAAAAAGGAATTTTCCTACCCCCAGGAAAAAGAAAAGCCGCTTGAGAAGGTTGCCACCCCCGGAGTAAAGAGCGTGGAGGAGGTTTCCGCCTTCCTCGGGGTTTCCCCCTCAAGGCTGGTAAAGACCCTGCTTTTTAAGGCCGGTGGCGAGGTGGTGGCGGTCCTCATCCGGGGGGACCTGGAACTCAACGAAGTGAAACTCCGGAACCTCCTCGGGGTGCCGGAGGTGGAGATGGCCGACGCGGAGACCGTGGAGCGGATTACCCGGGCCCCGGTGGGGTTTGCCGGGCCGGTGGGGCTTTCCGGGGTGCGGATCCTGGCCGATCTTTCGGTGCGCGGCCTGCGGAACTTCGTCACCGGGGCCAATGAACCCGATGCCCACCTCATAAACGTGAACTACGGTCGCGACTTTCCAGAGCCCGAGTTTTACGACCTGCGCGTGGTCTCCGAGGGAGATCCCTGTCCCCGTTGCGGGCGACCGCTGGCCATTACCCGGGGTATTGAAGTAGGCCATATCTTTAAGCTCGGGACCAAATATAGTGAGGCCATGCGGGCCACTTTCCTTGACCGGGAGGGGAAGGAACGCCCTATGGTGATGGGTTGTTACGGGATCGGAATCGGGCGCACCGTGGCCGCGGCTATTGAACAGAATCACGACGAGGCCGGGATCATCTTTCCCCGGGAGATAGCCCCCTTTGTGGCCCTGATCCTTACCCTGGGACCGGAAGCCGAACTTATGGAGATTTCCGAGCGCATCTACCACACCCTGAATTCCTCCGGGGTGGAAACCCTGTGGGACGATCGAGATGAGCGTCCGGGAGTAAAATTTAAGGATGCCGATCTTATCGGTATCCCCTTCCAGATAATTGTGGGGCGGAGGTTCAAAGAGACCGGGCGGGTGGAGCTCAAGGAAAGAAGCACTGGCCAACGGGAGGACCTCTCTCCCGAAGAGGTGGTAAAACGCTTGCAGGGTTCCGCATGAAGGTCTGGGTGGTGGAAACCTCCGAAGCCTGGGAGCGGTTAAAATCGAAGCTCGCGGAGCTTTCCCGCGAGGAAAAAAGCGAGGTGATCCTGATCAAGGACGAGGGAGTGGTTCGATGCCCCCGCTGCGATCCCGACCCCTTTCGTTACCTGCGACAGTTCGTGTTGGATGGAGGGAGGCTGGTAATCTGTGCCCGCTCCCTGGCTCGATACGGGATCCCGGAAACCCGTCCTCCCGAGTTTTTCGAAAGGGTGCCGGATGGGGAGGTCTTCCTTCAGGAATTGAGATCGCAGGGTTATCAGGTGGAGTCCGTCTAAGATGCTGATCTTCAGTCCCTTTGCCCTGCTCTTCGTCTTTTTCCTCTTTTTATTCCTGATCGTTCTTTTTGTCATCGTGCACGTGGGGATTATCGCTATAGCCGCCGAAAAACTCGGGCTTTCTGTCAATCAGATCTTCCTTTTTCTCATGGCTTCCCTGCTAGGAAGCCATATCAATCTGCCGCTGGCCCGGGTACCCCGGCCTCCGGATCCTCTGGAAGAGACCCTGGTGCGTTTTTTCGGTATTCCGTACGCGGTGCCTCCCAGGGTAGCCGAACGTCATACCGTGGTGGCCCTGAATGTGGGGGGAGGGCTCATTCCCACCCTGCTTTCGCTTTATCTCTGGTTTAAACACGGATTCCTGCTTGCTCCCCTGCTGGGAGTAATTCTGGTGAGCTGGATCTGTTATCATCTGGCCCGGCCGGTACCCGGAGTAGGGATAGCCGTACCATTTCTCATTCCCCCTATCGTGGCAGCCCTTTACGCCCTTCTGGTGGTGCCGCAGAAGGCCCCGGCGGTGGCGTATATCTCCGGGACTCTGGGCACCCTTATCGGGGCGGATCTTCTGCATCTGCGCGATCTGCCCCGTCTTCGAGCCCCGGTGGCCTCCATCGGAGGAGCCGGTACCTTCGATGGGATCTTTCTTACCGGGATCGTGGCGGTGCTACTGGCCTGAAACCGGGTTTGAATTCCGCGGTTGTCAAGAGGGATTCCATCAAGTTAAATAGGGACATGCTACCCAACCGTCATGGAAAGTTCGGCCCCTTCGGCGGGCGCTTCGTCCCCGAAACCCTGATGCCGGCTCTTTACGAGCTGGAGGAGGCCTATCGTCGTTTCCGGAAAGATCCGGACTTTCGCCGGGAGCTTTCCTGGTACCTTAAAGAATACGCCGGGCGCCCCACCCCGCTTTATCCGGCAAGGAGGCTTTCCGAGGCTCTGGGTGGGCACTTAAAGATCTATCTTAAGCGGGAGGACCTCCTTCACACCGGGGCCCACAAGATCAACAACACCCTGGGGCAGGTGCTTCTGGCCCGGCGCATGGGCAAACGCCGCATCATCGCCGAGACCGGGGCCGGGCAGCACGGGGTGGCCACGGCCACCGCGGCCGCGCTTCTCGGGCTTGAATGCGTGGTCTATATGGGGGCCAAGGACACCGTGCGCCAGGCCATGAACGTCTTCCGCATGGAGCTTCTCGGGGCGAAAGTGGTGCCGGTTACCTCCGGGACCCAGACCTTAAAGGACGCCATAAACGAGGCCATAAGGGACTGGGTCACCCACGTGGAGACCACCTTTTACGTCATCGGTTCCGTGGTGGGGCCCCATCCCTATCCCATGATGGTGCGCGATTTCCAGAGCGTGATCGGAAGGGAGACCCGCCGGCAGATCCTGCGCCTTGAGGGGCGCCTTCCGGATATGGTCATCGCCTGCGTGGGCGGGGGCTCAAATGCCATGGGCATCTTCTATCCCTTCGTAAGGGATCAGGTGGTTAAGCTTGTGGGGGTGGAGGCCGCAGGAGAGGGCCTTGATTCCGACCGCCACTCCGCCACTCTCACCGTAGGCGAACCCGGGGTGCTCCACGGGATGATGACCTATCTCCTCCAGGATCGGGTGGGGCAGATCAAAGGGGCGCATTCCATTGCTCCGGGGCTTGATTATCCCGGGGTGGGGCCGGAGCACGCCTTTCTCAAGGAGTGCGGCCGGGCGGAATACGTGGCCGTGGACGACGAGGAGGCCCTTTCCGCCTTCCGTCTCCTTTCCGAAACCGAGGGGATCATCCCGGCCCTGGAGAGCGCGCATGCCGTGGCCTATCTGGCCAAGATCGCGGATCGGCTCCCCAAGGGCGCCATCGTGGTGGTGAACCTTTCCGGCCGCGGGGACAAGGACGTGGCCGCGGTGAAGGAATATCTTTCGCGAAAGGAAAAGAGATGACCGGGGCCGAAAGGGTAAGGGAGGCCATAGAAGCCCGGAATCGGGAGGGGCGCGCGGCCCTCATTCCCTATTTCTGCGCCTGGGACCCGGACCTTGAGACCACCCGGGCCTTTCTCTGGGCCGCGGCCGAGGCCGGAGCCAGCGTGGTGGAACTGGGGTTTCCCTTCTCCGACCCCCTTGCCGACGGGCCCACCATCCAGGCCGCAACCCAGCGAGCCTTACGCCACCGACCCACCCTTGAGGATTTCCTGGAATTTGTCTTTCGGCTTTACGCCGAAGGATATCCCCTTCCCGTGGTGGTTATGGGCTACTACAACCCCTTCTTCCGCTTCGGGATAAAACGTTTCGCCAGGGAGGCCCGAAGAGCCGGGCTCTGCGGGGCCATCATTCCGGATCTCCCTCTGGAGGAGGCCCGCCCCTGGCTTTCCGAGGCCCGAAAACGGGGCCTTGCCACTGTTCTCCTTGCCGCTCCCACCACGCCCGAGGCAAGACTCAAACGCCTCGCCGAGGCCTCAACCGGGTTTCTCTACTATGTCTCGGTCACCGGGATCACCGGGGCCCGGGATCGGCTTCCCGAGGACCTGGCCTTAAGGCTTGATCTCTGCCGGGAGGTCTCGCCGGTTCCGGTGGCCGTGGGGTTCGGTATCTCTAAGCCCGAGCAGGTGCGCCTTCTTGCCCCGCACGCCGAGGCCTTAGTGGTGGGAAGCGCCCTGGTGAGGATCGTTGAGTCCGAGGGGAAAAGGGCCCCGGAACGGGTTAAGCGGTTTCTCTCGGAGCTGGTTTCCGCCGCCGAAAGATGAGAGTCCTTACCGTTTCTACGAGAGAACCCTACGAGATCCTTATCGGCGGGGGGATCCTTACCGAGCTTCCGGAGGACCTTCCCCGGGTGCTTGAGGTGCGGGATCTGGCCCTGGTCTCGGACGAGACGGTGCGGGAGCTTGTGGCCGAGGACCTCTGCCGTCTGCTTTCGGAAGCCGGGTTCCGGGCCGAGATCTTCTCCTTCCCCCCGGGGGAGGCCTCAAAGCGCATGGAGACCGTGGTGGAACTCGCCCGAGCCATGGTCCGGGCGGGGTT